>NZ_RCOB01000136.1:0-23091 GCF_004307665.1 Pseudomonas sp. Sample_16 | reverse complement strand
AGCCCGGGACGCTCTGCGTCCCATTTGCGCAGCTGGAACGCGGAGCGTCCCTTGAAGCATTCCCACGCAGAGCGTGGGAACGATCAACAACCCCCGGTACCTTTCGATCGTACCCACGCTCCGCGTGGGAACGCAGCCCGGGACGCTCTGCGTCCCATTTGCGCAGCTGGAACGCGGAGCGTCCCTTGAAGCATTCCCACGCAGAGCGTGGGAACGATCAACAACCCCCGGTACCTTTCGATCGTACCCACGCTCCGCGTGGGAACGCAGCCCGGGACGCTCTGCGTCCCATTTGCGCAGCTGGAACGCGGAGCGTCCCTTGAGGCATTCCCACGCAGAGCGTGGGAACGATCAAACAAGCAGGTAAAAAAAGGCCCCGAAGGTTCACACCCCGGGGCCTTTTGCATTGCAGCGAAGGTTTACGCCGCTTTCGCTTCCGGCTGGCTCAGCGAACGGTTCAGCGCGCTGAACAGTGCCTTGAAGCTGGCGGTGGTGATGTTCTCATCGATACCCACGCCGTGCACCGCACGTTCACCGTTTACACGCAGTTCGATGTAGGCCGCCGCCTTGGCATTGGTGCCCGCGCCGATGGCGTGTTCGTTGTAGTCCATGATTTCCACAGGAATCGGCAGGCCGGCCACCAACGCTTCCAGCGCGCCGTTGCCCTTGCCGCGCCAGTGCAGGTTGGTTTCACCCTGACCTTTGCTGGCCACTTCCACTTCGACGGCGCTGTTGCCGTTTTCTTCCTGCAGGCGATGGCTGACCAGCGCGTACGGGGTGTTGGCTTGCAGGTACTCGCTGTGCAGCAGGGCGTGGATCTGCTGGGCAGTCATTTCCAGGCCCAAGCGGTCGGTTTCACGCTGCACCACCTGGCTGAACTCGATTTGCATGCGACGCGGCAGGCTGATGCCGTATTCCTGCTCCAGCAAGTAGGCGATGCCGCCCTTGCCCGACTGGCTGTTGACGCGGATCACCGCCTCGTAGCTGCGACCGATATCGGCCGGGTCGATCGGCAGGTATGGCACTTCCCACAATGCATCGGATTTCTGCTGGGCGAAGCCCTTGCGGATTGCATCCTGGTGCGAACCGGAGAACGCGGTGTGCACAAGGTCGCCAACGTACGGATGACGCGGGTGTACCTGGATCTGGTTGCACTCTTCGACGACTTTGCGCACGCCATCGATGTCGGAGAAATCCAGTTGAGGGTCGAGACCCTGGGTGTACATGTTCAGGGCCACGGTCACGAGATCGACGTTACCGGTGCGCTCGCCGTTGCCGAACAGGCACCCTTCGACACGGTCGGCGCCAGCCATCAGGCCCAGTTCGGTGGCGGCTACGCCAGTACCACGGTCGTTGTGGGTGTGCAGGCTGATGATCACGCTGTCACGACGGTTGATGTGACGGCCGAACCATTCGATCTGGTCGGCATAGATGTTCGGGGTCGCGCATTCGACGGTGGCCGGCAGGTTGAGGATCATCTTGTGCTCAGGCGTCGGGTTCCAGACCTCGATCACCGCATCACAGACTTCCTTGGCGAACTCCAGCTCGGTAGCGCTGAAGGTTTCCGGGGAGTATTCGAATGTCCACTCGGTTTCAGGCTGCTGGGCGGCGTATTTGACGAACAGCTTGGCCGCGCTGACGGCGATTTCCTTGATCCCGTCCTTGTCCTGATTGAAGACAATGCGGCGGAAGGAAGGGGAGGTCGCGTTGTACAGGTGAACGATGGCTTTCTTCGCGCCACGCAGAGATTCGAACGTGCGCTCGATCAGGTCTTCACGGCCCTGGGTCAACACCTGGATGGTGGTGTCGTCCGGGATGTGGTTGCCTTCGATCAGGGTGCGGACGAAGTCGAAGTCGGTTTGCGAGGCGGCCGGGAACGACGCTTCGATTTCTTTCACACCGACTTGCACCAGGGTTTTCCAGAAGCGCAGCTTCTTGACGGCGTCCATCGGTTCGATCAGCGACTGGTTACCGTCACGCAGGTCGGAGCTGCACCAGATCGGCGCGCTGGTGATGGTCTTCGACGGCCAGGTGCGGTCCGGAATGTCGATGGTCGGGAACGCGCGGTATTTCGAAGACGGGTCTTTGAGCATGCTCATCGGGAAATCCTTATTGTGTGGGCCGAAAAAAGGCGGCCTGCCGGTGGATCAAAAGTTCTTGGGGTAACGCTTGGGACGAGGCGCCGCGATTCAGCCCGGCAGTCGCGCGCTGACGAGGCACAAACTGCGGTGCTGGCGGAGCTGAATGAGGGTGTGAGAGGTTTTCATGCCTTCAACCCTAACCTTGGGGGTGAAGGATGGCAAGCGGTCGAAAAAAATTGAGAGGAATCCTCGCTAGCGCATCTTTATCGAGATTATATTGCGTTGATTCGCGTTGTTCTTTTGCTTGTTTGCGCAAGGTTTGGTCGATGCGCAATCGCCTGTGGTGCTGAAAGCTTCTGTAGGAGCGAGCCCTGCTCGCGATGGACGTCATCGATAACGAGCCATGCCTGAATGGTCGCGGTGCCTAAGCGTTTTTCGCCAGCAGGCTGGCTCCTACAGGGATTGAGGCGTATCCGGCACAAATTACTAAGGCTGAAATGCCCCAATGAAAATCGCTGGATCCACCCGCGCATCATTCAGGCTGATATTCCAATGCATGTGCGGCCCGGTTGCGCGGCCAGTCGCTCCGACTTTGCCGACCACTGCGCCGCGAGCCAGTTGCTGGCCGACCTTCACGTCGATCTTCGACATGTGACAGAACATGCTGATGAAGCCCTGACCGTGATCGACGAACACGGTGTTGCCGTTGAAGAAGTAATTGCCGAGCAAAATCACCTTGCCCGCCGCCGGGGTCTTGATCGGTGTGCCTGCGCCCACCGCGAAATCCAGACCGGAATGGGGATTGCGTTCTTCACCGTTGAAGAAGCGGCGCACGCCGAACTTGCTCGACAGCGGGCCGTTGACCGGTTTATCCAGCAGCAGGTTGCTTGGGGTGTTCGGGCTGAAGGTGCGATAGGCGGCAATCTGCTCGGCGAGTTCACGCTCGATGCGCTTGAGATTCTCCGGGTCCGGATTGACCTGCTGGGTGTTTTTCAAGGTGATGCGCTGTTCCGGGTATTTCTTGTTGCCGACAGTGAATTTCAGGTCGCGACCGCCGCTGCTGATGGATTGGGCACCCGGCTTGACCGTCAACGGCACGCCAACGATGGCCAGCCAGTTGTTCTGCTCCTTGACCACCAACACCGGTTTGCCCTGATAGCTGGCTTTCGGTGCTTGTGCCGCAACTCCCAGGTCGACGACGGCCACGCCGCCTGGCACCGGTTTGTTCAACAGGCGCGTGATGTAGCTGTCGGCATGGGCATTGAAGGTCAGGCACAACAGCAGCAGCGAAGCAAAAAAACGCGGCATGGATCAGTCCAGTAGAGAAAGGGTGACGGGTGTCAGGTGATTGTCTTCGACCCGCACTTGCAGTTCACCTTCACCGAGCTTGGCCTTGAGGCGCTGACCCGTATGGGTTTGCTTGGCGCTGCGGATCGCGTTGCCGCGTTCGTCGAGCAAAATGCTGTAGCCGCGGCCGAGGGTCGCCAGAGGGCTGACCACGTGCAACGTCTGCATCTGGCTTTGTAACTGCAAGCGGCGGCTTTTCAGACCCTCGCGGATGGCGCGGGGCAGGCGTTCGGCAAGGCTGTCGAGGCGTTGGCGCAGCATCGCCAGTTGCCGGCCGGGATGTTGCCCGGCGAGGCGGGTTTCCAGGCGGATCAGTCGCTCGCGTCGGGTGTTGAGGCTGCGTTCAAACGCGCGACGCATGCGCATGTCCAGATCATCCAGGCGTTGCGCTTGCTGACGCAGGCGTTCGCCCGGATGGCGCAGACGGCGAGAGATGCCTTCCAGGCGCAATCGATCACGCATCAGCCGGTCGCGCATGCGCATCACCAGTCGGCGATGCAGGCTTTCGACCCGGCGCACCAGGTCGCTGGAGTCCGGTGCCAGCAGTTCGGCGGCGGCGGATGGCGTCGGCGCGCGAACGTCGGCCACGAAGTCGCTGATCGAGACGTCGGTTTCATGGCCAACGGCGCTGACAATGGGCGTCACGCAGGCATCCACGGCGCGGGCCACGGCTTCTTCGTTAAAGCACCAGAGGTCTTCCAGCGAGCCACCGCCCCGGGCCAGGATCAACGCGTCGAAGCCACGGGCATCCGCCAGCTTCAGGGCGCGGACAATCTGTGCCGTCGCTTCGCGGCCCTGTACGGCGGTGGGAATCAGCGTCAGTTGCACTTGCGGCGCACGGCGGCGGAATACGCTGATGATGTCGCGGATCACCGCTCCGGTCGGCGAGCTGATGATGCCAATACGTTGCGGGTGCGCCGGCAATGGCACTTTACGTTCGGCACTGAACAAGCCTTCGGCGCTGAGTTTTTCCTTCAAGGCATCGAAGGCCAGGCGCAGCGCGCCGTCACCCGCTGGCTCCACGGTGTCGAGTATCAGCTGGTAATCGCCGCGTCCTTCGAACAACGAAACTTTGCCGCGCACCTTGACCGCCAGGCCGTCCTTCAACGCTTGGCGCACTCGCGCGGCGTTCTGCCGGAACAGCGCGCAACGCACTTGGGCGCCGCTGTCCTTGAGGGTGAAGTAGACGTGGCCGGAGGCAGGACGGGCGAGGTTGGAGATTTCGCCTTCGACCCAGATGTTGCTGAACACATCTTCGAGCAACACCCGCGCGCGGCCGTTGAGCTGGCTGACGGTGAGGACTTCGCGGTCCAGGCCGAGTCTTGCAAAGGGATCTTTAATCATGGGGCGCAGTTTAAAGGCATTTGGTGGGCAATCTCCATGATCCGGCATAAATCCGTTGTGGAAGGTTTTTTTGTGGCAGCGAGTTGGCTCGCACAGGGTTAAAGTCGTCAGCGGTAATCAAGGATGACAAGGGGAATGAGCGTGGTTGAGTTGTTGACCCAATGGCCATTCGGCGCCATGGACTGGTTGATCATCGGCGCGGGCATCGCCCTGGCCTACATCGTATTCGGCATCGCCGGTTTCGGTACGGCGCTGGTCGCCGGGCCGATTCTGATTCTGTTCATGCCATTGTCGAAAATCGTGCCGCTGTTGGTGTTGCTGGATTTTGTCGCGGCGTTCGGCAACCTGTTGCCCTCGCGACGGGATGTGGCGAAACCGGAGTTGCTGCGGTTGCTGCCGTGCATGGCGCTGGGCTGCACCCTCGGGGTGATTTTCCTGCTGAACCTGAAATCCGATCTGTTGCTGCTGCTGATGGGGGTGTTCATCAGCGCCTACGCGGTCTACAGCCTGTGGATAAAAGTCCGACCGGAACAGTTGTCCGCCGCGTGGGCGGCGCCGATGGGGACAGTGGGCGGGATGTTCGGCGCGTTGTTTGGCAGTGGCGGTTTCTTGTATGCGATCTACCTGAACAGTCGGCTGCCCAAGGATGAAGCGCGGGCGACGCAAAGCGCGCTGATCAGTTGCAGCACCGTGGTGCGCTTGAGTCTGTTTGCGGTCGCAGGCGTGTATGCCGAACTGCCATTGCTGGTGTTGGCGCTGTGTCTGCTACCGGCAATGGCGCTGGGGTTGTGGATTGGCCGACGGCTGACCAAGCGCTTGTCCCGCGAGGCGTTCGTGCGGTTGGTGACCTGGTTGGTGCTGGCCAGCGGGATTGCCTTGATCGGGCGTTACCTCAGCACCTGATGCGCGGCGCTCTTGTAGGAGCATGGCTTGCCCGCGATAGCGATCTCACGGACGCCATCGCGGGCAAGCCTTGCTCCTACAGGAAAGCAACATGTGTCAGCTCAGTATCAATCGTTGTACTGGCTTAGCAACCGCTCAAGCCGCGCGCTAAGGCGTCGTTTGATTTCGGTTTCGATGTGCGGTGCGAAGTCGTCGATCACGTCTTGCATGATCAGTTGCGCGGCGGCGCGCAGTTCGCTGTCGAGGTACAGCAGCGCGTCGCCGTTCTTCTCGGCACTTGGCGCTGGTTGAGCGGCGGGCCTGGGGGGAGGTGTCGGTGCGATGGTCGGCGCAGGTTCGCTGACGGTGTCGAACAACATTGGGATCTGTTCCTGGTCACCGTCCTCGACCGTGTCGGTCAACAGCGGTGGTTGCAGGTTGTCATCGCCGAGCAATTGGCGGATCGACTCAAGGTCGTCCAGCAGATGCGCGGACTTTTGCAGCGGTTTTGGAGTGTCCATCGGAATGCTCAGAGTCGCTGTAAACGGTGATCTTGCAGAGGATAGCCCTGTTCGCGGTAGAAACGGAAACTCTCCCGCGCGGCCGCTTTGATCGTCGGATCTTCAACCACCACTTCCGCCACGCGGGCGAAGCGCTGGGCAAAGGCCGGGACTTTCAGGTCGAGGTTGACCAGCAGGTCCTGATGCTGACCGCAGTCGTCACCCAGACCCAGGACAATCAAACCGTCCGATTCACTTTCAGCAGGGCCGTGGGGCACAAAACTTTCGCCCTTGAAAGCCCACAGGCGTGCATCGAGATCATCACGCTGGGCGGCGTCGCTGCAATGCAGGTAGACGCGGTGGCCCATGCGCCAGGCTTTTTCGGTGAGCTTGCAGGCGAAGTCCAGGCGTGCCGAAGGATCGGCACTGGGCAGGATGTAAAAGTCGACTTTGGTCATTGCGGTTCCTGAGCCTGGGCGGCGTCAGCCGAAGCGACGCCGCCCAGGTTCATTGGTTTCAGGCTTTGGCGCGATCCAGCAGGTATTGGGTCAGCAGTGGAACCGGGCGGCCAGTGGCGCCCTTGTCCTTGCCGCCGCTGGTCCAGGCTGTGCCGGCGATGTCCAGGTGTGCCCAGTTGAGGTTCTTGGTGAAGCGCGACAGGAAGCAGGCCGCGGTGATGGTGCCGGCTTTCGGGCCGCCAATGTTGGCGATGTCGGCAAACGGGCTGTCCAGTTGTTCCTGGTATTCATCGAACAGCGGCAGTTGCCAGGCGCGGTCGTCGGCAGCCTGGCCGGCGCTCAGCAGTTGGCCGATCAATTCGTCGTTGTTGCCCAGCAGGCCCGAGGTATGGGAGCCCAGGGCAACCACGCAGGCGCCGGTCAGGGTGGCGATGTCGATCACCGCTTGCGGCTTGAAACGCTCGGAGTAGGTCAGGGCATCGCACAGCACCAGACGGCCTTCGGCGTCGGTGTTGAGGATTTCCACGGTCTGGCCGCTCATGGTGGTGACGATGTCGCCCGGACGCGACGCGTTGCCGCTCGGCATGTTCTCGGCGCACGCCAGGATGCATACCAGGTTGATCGGCAGCTTCAGTTCGAGCACGGCACGCAGGGTGCCGAACACGCTGGCGGCACCGCCCATGTCGTACTTCATTTCATCCATGCCGGCACCTGGCTTGAGGCTGATGCCGCCGGTGTCGAAGGTGATGCCTTTACCGACCAGCGCATATGGCTTCTCGGATTTCTTGCCGCCGTTGTATTGCATGACGATCAGGCGTGGCGGCTGGGCGCTGCCCTGGCCTACGGCGTAGAACGAACCCATGCCCAGGGCCTTGATCTTCTTCTCGTCGAGGACTTCGACTTTCAGATCCTTGAATTCCTTGCCGAGGTTTTTCGCCTGCTCGCCGAGGAAGGTCGGGTGGCAGATGTTCGGTGGCAGGTTGCCCAGGTTACGGGTGAAGGCCATGCCGTTGGCGATTGCGGTGGCGTGGGTCACGGCGCGCTGGACTTCAGCCTGGGCGGCCTTGATGGTCAGCAGGGTGATTTTCTTCAGGGCACGCGGTTCGGCTTTCTGGCTCTTGAACTGATCGAACTGATATTCGCCGTCCACCAGGGTTTCGGCCAGCAGACGGGTCTTGCCGTAGCTGTCGCGGCCCTTGACCACAACTTCGTCCAGGGCCAGCACGGCGTCGCTGCCGCCCAGGCCTTTGAGGGTGTTGAGGATGCCGGCGATGGTTTTGCGGAACGGACGGTCGCCCAGCTCTTCATCCTTGCCGACGCCCACCAGCAGCACGCGTTCGGCTTTGAGGTTCGGCAGGCTGTGCAGCAACAGGCTTTGGCCAACTTTGCCGGCCAGGTCGCCGCGTTTCAGAACGGCGCTGATGGCGCCACCGCTGAGTTCGTCGAGTTGTTTGGCGACGGCGCCGAGCTTGCGGCCTTCGCTGACGGCAACCACCAGGGTGGCGGTCTTCAACGTTTCCGGGTTAACGCTTTTTACAACCAGTTCCATGTCCGGGTCCCTGAATTTGATAGTCAACACGCAAGCGCTCGACAAGTGTGTATGTCGCTCGCCTATAAATAGAAAGGCGCCGGTCGTGACCGGCGACGAAGGCCGCAGTTTGAACCTCGCTACCGGCGCCTGACAACCCTCGGTTGTACGATCTTCAGCGCTTTGACAGCCTGCTCGCGCGGTGCGAAGTGACAGGCGCGATCAATCACAGGATAATGCGCCATCTTTTTTTCGGCGGCTCTGCATTAGGGCTGTCTGATATGTTTGCTTGTTTGGCCGCCTTAGCCTGACAACCCTGGAGTGTCTGGTTTGATCGTCTTCCGTTATCTATCCCGCGAAGTCCTGTTGACCTTGAGCGCCGTCAGCGCCGTGCTGCTGGTCATCATCATGAGTGGACGCTTCATCAAATACCTCGCCCAAGCCGCTTCGGGTCAACTGGATCCGGGGTCGCTGTTCCTGATCATGGGCTTTCGCCTGCCGGGCTTCCTTCAACTGATCCTGCCATTGGGTCTGTTCCTCGGGATTCTGCTCTCATACGGTCGCCTGTACCTCGAGAGTGAAATGACCGTGCTTTCGGCCACCGGCATGAGTCAGCAGCGCCTGTTCCGCATGACCCTGTTTCCAGCCACTCTGGTGGCGCTGGTCGTGGCATGGTTGAGCTTGAGCCTGGCGCCACAGGGTGCCAATCAGTTTCAACTGTTGCTCAACAAGCAGGACGCCCTGACCGAGTTCGATACCCTGGAGCCGGGCCGTTTCCAGGCGCTGCGTGACGGCACCCGGGTGACCTACACCGAACAGTTGTCGGATGACCGCATCAACTTGGGCGGCGTCTTCATTTCGCAGAAAAACATCAGTTCCGACAAGAAGGATCGCGGGATCTCCGTGCTGGTGGCTGAGAAGGGCCGCCAGGAAATTCGCCCCGACGGGAACCGTTACCTGATTCTCGACAATGGCTATCGCTACGACGGTAACCCCGGGCAGGCCGATTACCGGGCGATCAAGTACGACGAATACGGTGTGCTGCTGCCCAAGCCGGATGTCAGTGACGAGGTGACCGACCGCGACGCGATGACCACCACCTCGTTGCTCGGCAGTGACGACATTCGCTCCCGTACCGAACTGCAATGGCGCCTGTCCCTGCCATTGCTGGTGTTTATCGTGACCTTGATGGCGGTGCCGTTGTCGCGGGTCAACCCGCGCCAGGGTCGTTTCCTCAAGTTGTTGCCGGCGATTCTTCTGTATATGGCTTACCTGACCATCCTGATTGCCGCTCGCGGCGCGCTCGAAAAGGGCAAGATTCCACCTGCGCTGGGCTTGTGGTGGGTGCACGGGATATTCCTGGCCATTGGCCTGGGCCTGCTTTATTGGGAGCCTCTGCGCTTGAAGATGGCGAGTCGCCGCAGCGCGCTGGAGGTGGCCCGTGGTTAAGCTCGATCGCTACATCGGTAGCAGCGTATTCATGGCGATCCTTGCGGTATTGGGGATCATTCTTGGCCTGGCAACCCTGTTTGCGTTCATTGACGAGATGAGCGATGTCAGCGATACCTACACCCTGGTCGACGTGCTCAGCTATGTGTTGCTGACGGCGCCGCGGCGTCTGTATGACATGTTGCCGATGGCGGCACTGATCGGCTGCCTGATCGGCCTCGGCAGCCTGGCCAGCAACAGTGAACTGACCATCATGCGCGCGGCTGGCGTATCGATCGGGCGGATCGTTTGGGCGGTCATGAAGCCGATGCTGGTGCTGATGCTGGTGGGGCTGCTGATTGGCGAGTACGTTGCACCGGCAACCGAAAGCACCGCTCAGGCCAACCGTTCGCTGGCTCAGGGCAGTGGCGATGCGCAGAGTGCCAAGCATGGCCTGTGGCACCGTCAGGGTGACGAGTTCATTCACGTCAACTCCGTGCAGCCCAACGGCTTGCTGTATGGCGTGACCCGCTATCGCTTCGATGATCAGCGCCACATGCTGTCTTCCAGCTTCGCCAAGCGTGCGGAGTTCGACAAGGATCACTGGCAGCTGAGCGACGTCACCACCACGCTGTTCCACGAAAAGAGCACGGAAGTGGTCAGTACGCCGGTCGAGCGCTGGGATGTGGCGTTGAGCCCGCAGCTGCTGAGCACCGTGGTCATGGCGCCCGACTCGCTGTCGATCACCGGCCTGTGGGGTTACATCCACTATCTGGCGGACCAGGGCCTGAACAATGGTCGCTACTGGCTGGCATTTTGGGTCAAGGTGTTGCAGCCGCTGGTCACCGCCGCCCTGGTATTGATGGCCATCTCTTTCATCTTCGGCCCATTGCGCTCGGTGACCCTCGGTCAGCGAGTGTTCACCGGTGTACTGGTGGGGTTCACCTTCCGCATCGCCCAGGATTTGCTGGGGCCTTCGAGCCTGGTGTTCGGTTTCTCGCCGCTGTTTGCGGTGCTGGTGCCGGCCAGTGTCTGTGCCCTGGCCGGGCTCTGGCTGTTGCGTCGCGCCGGTTGATGGCAGCCTCTTGCTGATCTCGCGGATGATAAAAAACGCCCCTGTCGCAAGACCGGGGCGTTTTTGTACAGGCCGTCCGGCCTGCAAACGTGACGCTTGCACCGGGGATCAGGTACAATTCCCGGCTATTTTTCGGCGGGCTATGCCTGCAGCCTTTTTGAGTGTTGATCCGTGAGTGATTTGAGTCATATCCGCAATTTCTCCATCATCGCCCACATTGACCATGGCAAGTCGACGCTGGCCGATCGCTTCATCCAGATGTGCGGCGGCCTGGCCGAGCGTGAAATGGAAGCCCAGGTACTGGATTCCATGGATCTTGAGCGTGAGCGCGGGATCACCATCAAGGCCCACAGCGTTACTCTGTATTACAAAGCCCGCGATGGCATCACCTATCAGCTGAACTTCATTGATACCCCGGGCCACGTTGACTTCACCTACGAAGTCAGCCGCTCGCTGGCAGCCTGTGAAGGCGCGCTGCTGGTGGTCGATGCCGGTCAAGGCGTTGAAGCGCAGTCGGTTGCCAACTGCTACACGGCCATCGAACAGGGCCTGGAAGTGATGCCGGTGCTGAACAAGATCGACCTGCCACAGGCCGATCCGGACCGTGTCAAAGAAGAAATCGAAAAAATCATCGGCATTGATGCCACCGACGCGGTCACTTGCTCTGCCAAGACCGGTCTGGGCGTCGATGAAGTGCTTGAGCGTCTGGTCACCACCATTCCTGCGCCGACCGGCAACATCGAAGATCCGCTGCAAGCGTTGATCATCGATTCCTGGTTCGACAACTACCTGGGCGTTGTTTCCCTGGTGCGTGTGCGTCACGGCCGGGTGAAGAAGGGCGACAAGATTCTGGTCAAGTCCACCGGCAAGATCCACCTGGTGGACAGCGTCGGCGTATTCAACCCGAAACACACCGCTACCGTTGACCTGAAGGCCGGCGAAGTAGGCTTCATCATCGCCGGCATCAAGGACATTCACGGCGCGCCAGTGGGCGATACCCTGACCTTGAGCTCGACGCCGGACGTCGACGTACTGCCAGGTTTCAAGCGCATCCAGCCGCAGGTCTACGCCGGTCTGTTCCCGGTCAGCTCCGACGACTTCGAAGATTTCCGCGAAGCGCTGCAAAAGCTCACCCTGAACGACTCGTCGCTGCAGTACACCCCGGAAAGCTCCGACGCCCTGGGCTTCGGCTTCCGTTGCGGCTTCCTCGGCATGCTGCACATGGAGATCATCCAGGAGCGCCTGGAGCGCGAGTACGACCTGGACCTGATCACCACCGCACCGACAGTAATCTTCGAGCTGCTGCTCAAGACCGGTGAGACGATCTACGTCGATAACCCGTCGAAACTGCCGGACTTGTCTTCGATCGAAGACATGCGCGAGCCGATCGTGCGTGCCAACATTCTTGTGCCGCAAGAGCACCTGGGTAACGTCATTACCCTGTGCATCGAAAAACGCGGCGTGCAGGTCGACATGCTGTTCCTCGGCACCCAGGTTCAAGTGACCTACGACCTGCCGATGAACGAAGTGGTGCTGGACTTCTTCGATCGCCTGAAATCCACCAGCCGCGGCTATGCTTCGCTGGATTATCATTTCGATCGTTACCAATCGGCTAGTCTGGTGAAACTGGACGTGCTGATCAACGGCGACAAGGTCGATGCCCTGGCGTTGATCGTGCACCGTGACAATGCGCACTACAAAGGTCGCCAGTTGACCGAGAAGATGAAAGAACTGATTCCGCGGCAGATGTTCGACGTGGCAATCCAGGCCGCCATTGGCGGGCAGATTGTGGCGCGGACAACCGTCAAGGCGCTCAGAAAGAACGTATTGGCCAAATGCTACGGTGGTGACGTCAGCCGTAAGAAAAAGCTGCTGGAAAAGCAAAAGGCCGGTAAAAAACGCATGAAGCAGGTCGGTAACGTGGAAATTCCACAAGAAGCCTTCCTTGCCGTGCTCAGGTTGGATAGTTAGGTCCTATGTCACTAAATTTCCCGCTGTTGCTGGTCATCGCCGTGTTCGTCTGCGGCCTGTTGGCGTTGCTTGATCTGTTGATCCTGGCGCCGCGTCGGCGTGCCGCCATTGCCTCCTATCAGGGCAGCGTCAGCCAGCCGGACAGGGTGGTTGTCGAAAAGCTGAACAAAGAACCGCTGCTGGTTGAATACGGCAAGTCGTTCTTCCCGGTGTTGTTCATCGTGCTGGTGCTGCGTTCGTTCCTGGTGGAACCGTTCCAGATTCCTTCCGGTTCGATGAAGCCGACCCTGGACGTTGGCGACTTCATTCTGGTGAGCAAGTTTTCCTATGGGATCCGCCTGCCGGTGATCGACAAGAAAATCATCGAAGTCGGCGAGCCGCAGCGCGGCGATGTGATGGTGTTCCGCTACCCGAGCGATCCGAACGTCAACTACATCAAGCGTGTAGTGGGCCTGCCGGGGGATGTAGTGCGTTACACCGCCGACAAGCGCTTGTTCGTCAACGGCCAGTCGATTGCCGAGCAACTGGTCGGCTCCGAGCCGGGCACGCTGGGCAGTGCCGAGCTCTACAAGGAAAAACTCGGCATCGCCGAGCACCTGATCCGCAAGGAAATGAGCCGTTACCGCGCCGCACCGGATCGTTCCTGGACGGTGCCTGCCGGGCACTACTTCATGATGGGCGACAACCGCGACAACTCGAACGACAGTCGCTACTGGGATGATCCGAGCATTCCCAAGGATCTGCTGGGCATGGTTCCCGACAAGAACATTGTCGGCAAGGCCTTTGCAGTCTGGATGAGCTGGCCGGAACCCAAACTCAGTCACCTGCCGAATTTCTCGCGGGTTGGCCTGATCAAGTAATCAAACACGGCGCTGTTGAACACAGCGCCGAATGCATTTCTGGAACCGGCACAATCGGCGCCAGATGCATGAAGCCAATGATATTCAGGACGTTATTTTTGAACACAGCGTTAATTGTCCCAGGCCTGCGCCAAATCCCGGCGATGGCGGTGGAATCCAACCACGAACTCAGCGTGGGTAAACCGTGAGCGTCTCCTTAAGCCGTCTCGAGCGTCAGCTCGGCTACACCTTCAAGGATCAGGAACTGATGGTCCTGGCCCTGACTCATCGCAGCTTTGCCGGGCGCAACAATGAGCGCCTGGAATTCCTCGGTGATGCCATCCTCAATTTCGTTGCAGGCGAAGCGCTGTTCGATCGCTTCCCGCTGGCCCGCGAAGGTCAATTGTCGCGTTTGCGCGCGCGTTTGGTGAAAGGTGAGACCCTGGCCGTACTGGCTCGTGGTTTCGATCTGGGCGAGTACCTGCGCCTGGGTTCCGGTGAGCTGAAGAGTGGCGGATTCCGTCGCGAATCGATTCTGGCCGATGCCCTGGAAGCACTGATCGGTGCGATCTATCTGGATGCCGGCATGGAAGTGGCGCGCGAGCGCGTGCTGGCCTGGCTGGCTGGAGAATTCGAAGGCCTGACGCTGGTCGACACCAACAAAGACCCGAAAACCCGCCTGCAGGAGTTCCTGCAGTCCCGTGGTTGCGAACTGCCGCGTTACGAAGTGGTGGATATCCAGGGTGAACCGCATTGCCGGACGTTCTTCGTCGAATGCGAAATCATCTTACTGAATGAAAAAAGCCGAGGTCAGGGTGTGAGTCGTCGTATTGCCGAACAGGTAGCGGCCGCCGCAGCACTGATTGCCCTGGGTGTGGAGAATGGCAATGACTGATACAAACGCAACTCGCTGTGGCTATGTTGCCATCGTCGGCCGTCCCAACGTGGGCAAGTCCACGCTGCTGAACCACATCCTGGGTCAGAAGCTGGCGATCACTTCGCGCAAACCGCAAACCACCCGCCACAACATGCTCGGTATCAAGACCGAAGGTGACGTGCAAGCGATCTACGTCGACACCCCGGGCATGCACAAGGGTGGCGAGAAGGCTCTGAACCGCTACATGAACAAGACCGCTTCGGCGGCGTTGAAAGATGTCGACGTGGTGATCTTCGTGGTCGACCGCACCAAGTGGACCGACGAAGACCAGATGGTCCTCGAGCGCGTGCAGTACGTCACCGGCCCGCTGATCGTGGCGCTGAACAAGACCGACCGCATCGAAGACAAGGCCGAGCTGATGCCGCACCTGTCCTGGTTGCAGGAACAGTTGCCGAACGCTCAGATCATTCCTATCTCGGCCCAGCACGGTCATAACCTTGATGCCCTGGAGCGCGTGATCGCCGATCACCTGCCGGAAAACGATCACTTCTTCCCGGAAGATCAGATCACCGACCGCAGCAGCCGTTTCCTCGCCGCCGAACTGGTACGCGAGAAAATCATGCGCCAGATGGGCGCCGAGCTGCCGTACCAGATCACCGTCGAAATCGAAGAGTTCAAGCAGCAGGGCAAGACTCTGCACATCCATGCCTTGATCCTCGTCGAACGTGACGGCCAGAAGAAAATCATCATTGGCGACAAGGGCGAGCGCATCAAGCGTATCGGCACCGAGGCGCGCAAGGACATGGAGCTGTTGTTCGACTCCAAGATCATGCTCAACCTGTGGGTCAAGGTGAAGGGTGGTTGGTCCGATGACGAGCGCGCTTTGCGTTCGCTGGGTTACGGCGACTTGTAAATCAACACGGGGCGACTGTGGGAGCGGGGCCTCTGTGGCGAGGGCGCTTGCTCCCGCTCGGCTGCGAAGCAGTCGTAATCCCTGCCATTGTGTTTTCCCTGAAACACTGAGGTGCACGGTTTTGGGGCCGCTTCGCAACCCAGCGGCAGCAAGCTCCCTCGCCACAGTGGATCTCCAGAGTTTCGAAAACTGATGTCAAGCAGCCCGCCTCCCGCCCAGCCCGCCTACGTCTTGCACTCCCGCGCCTACCGCGAAAGCAGTGCGTTGGTCGACTTCCTCACGCCGCAAGGCCGGTTGCGGGCGGTGTTGCGCAGTGCGCGGGGCAAGGCCGGGACATTGGCGCGGCCGTTCGTGCCGCTGGAAGTCGAATTCCGGGGCAGGGGCGAGCTGAAGAATGTCGGGCGCATGGAGAGTGCCGGTGTCTCCACCTGGCTCAATGGTGAGGCGCTGTTCAGCGGCCTTTATCTCAATGAATTGCTGATTCGTCTGCTGCCCGCCGAAGACCCCCATCCCGGCGTTTTCGATCACTATGCCGCGACCTTGCTGGCCCTGGCCGAAGGCCGTCCGCTGGAGCCGTTGCTGCGTTCGTTCGAATGGCGCTTGCTTGATGATCTCGGTTACGGTTTCTCGTTGAGCACGGACATCCATGGCGAGCCCATCGCTTCGGACGGCCTCTATCGGCTGCAAGTGGATGCCGGGCTGGAACGGGTCTACCTGCTGCAACCGGGGTTGTTCAATGGCGCTGAACTGCTGGCCATGGCCGAGGCCGACTGGAGTGCGCCGGGTGCTTTATCCGCAGCCAAACGCCTGATGCGCCAGGCGCTGGCCGTGCATCTGGGCGGGCGACCACTGGTTTCCCGCGAGTTGTTTCGAAAGCCGTAAATTCCCCGTGTATGCTGTGCACCGAACTTTCTCTTCTTCTGGAGCGCTTTCCGTGACCACCAGCACCCGCATTCTTCTTGGCGTGAACATCGACCACGTTGCCACCTTGCGTCAGGCCCGGGGCACTCGCTACCCCGACCCGGTCAAGGCGGCACTGGATGCGGAAGAGGCGGGCGCCGATGGCATCACCGTGCATCTGCGCGAAGACCGTCGGCACATCCAGGAACGCGACGTGCTGCTGCTCAAGGACGTGCTGCAAACTCGCATGAACTTCGAGATGGGCGTCACCGAAGAGATGATGCAGTTCGCCGAGCGTATCCGCCCGGCGCACATTTGCCTGGTGCCGGAAACCCGTCAGGAGCTGACCACCGAAGGCGGTCTGGACGTAGCGGGTCAGGAGGAGCGGATCAAGGCGGCCGTTGAGCGTCTGTCGAAGATCGGCGCTGAAGTGTCGCTGTTCATCGATGCCGACGAGCGCCAGATCGAAGCCTCGCGCCGCGTTGGCGCCCCGGCGATCGAATTGCACACCGGGCGTTATGCCGATGCCGAGACGCCGACCGAAGTGGCTGAAGAGCTCAAGCGTGTGGCCGATGGCGTGGCGTTTGGCCTGGCCCAGGGGCTGATCGTCAACGCCGGCCATGGCCTGCATTACCACAACGTCGAAGCCGTGGCGGCGATCAAGGGCATCAACGAGCTGAACATCGGCCATGCGCTGGTGGCCCATGCGTTGTTCGTCGGCTTCAAATCGGCGGTGTCGGAGATGAAGGCGCTGATTCTGGCGGCTGCTGCCAAGGCATAGGCTTACGCCGCTCGTTCCCACGCTCTGCGTGGGAATGCTGACCTTGACGCTCTGCGTCAGCTCTTGAAGCGGAACGCGGAGCGCCCCTGGCGGCATTCCCACGCGGAGCATGGGAACGATCAAATTCAGAGTGGGGCTGGCTCTTGGGCCGGTTTGGACTTGTCGATCCCCGGCACGAGCAGTTTGCCTTCGGCGACCTGATCGCCTTCAAGCTGCGGCTGCGTGACCCAGGTCAGGATGTCGTAGTAGCGACGGATGTTCGCCACGAAATGCACCGGCTCGCCGCCACGGGCGTAGCCGTAACGGGTCTTGCTGTACCACTTCTTTTCCGACAGGCGCGGCAGGATTTTCTTCACGTCCAGCCATTTGTCCGGGTTCAACCCTTCCTTGGCCGCCAGTTTGCGGGCGTCATCGAGGTGACCACTGCCAACGTTGTAGGCCGCAAGGGCAAACCAGGTGCGGTCCGGTTCCTGGATCGAGTCGTCCAGTTGCTCCTTCATGTAAGCCAGGTATTTGGCGCCGCCCATGATGCTCTGCTTCGGATCGAGGCGGTTCGACACGCCCATGGCCTGAGCGGTGTTCTGGGTCAGCATCATCAGGCCACGTACGCCGGTCTTGGACGTAACAGCCGGTTGCCACAGTGATTCCTGATAACCGACCGCCGCCAGCAGGCGCCAGTCGACTTTCTCGATTTTGGCATAGGCCTTGAAGTGCTTTTCGTACTTGGGCAAACGTTGCTGCAAATGCTGGGCGAAGGTGGTGGCGCCCATGTAGCCGAGCACGTCGACGTGTCCGTAGTAACGGTCCTTCAGGCGTTGCAGGGTGCCGTTTTTCTGAACCTTGTCCAGATAGTCGTTGATTTCGTTGAGCAGGCTGTTGTCATCGCCTGGCGCGACAGCCCAGCTTTGGTTGCTGGCGTCACCCAGGTCGAAGGCAACCCGGATATTGGTGAAATACACCTGGTTCATCGCCACTTCGTTGGAGTCGACCAGGGTCAGGTCGATCTGGCCTTCGTCAACCATGCGCAACAGATCGACTACTTCTACCTGGTCGGACTCTTCGTATTCGATGCCGGGAAATTTCTTTTTCAGCTCGGCCAATTGCCCGGCGTGGGTGCTGCCCTTGAGCACCATGATTTTCTTGCCCACCAGGTCCTTGGCATCAGTAGGTCGCGACTGGCCGTTGCGATAAATGACCTGCGGGGTGACCTCCAGATAGGAGTGGGAGAAGCGCACCTGTTTCTTGCGCTCTTCGCTGCTGACCAGTCCGGCCGCCGCCAACACCGGGCCATTGGGCTTGCCCACCTGGTTGAACAGGTCGTCGAGGTTGTCGGCGGTCTCGATCTTCAATTCGACCCCCAGATCGTCGGCGAAGCGCTTCACCAGCTCGTATTCGAAGCCGGTTTCACCGTTGCGATCCTGAAAGTAGGTGGCGGGGCTGTTTCGGGTAACCACCCGCAGCACACCATCCTCCTTTACGCGCTCGAGCGTGTTGGGTTTATCAACACAGCCACCGAGCATCAGGAAGAGTCCGGTTGCGATCAGCCATTTGGCGTACCGCGGACGCAAAGCCGTTGGGGAAAACATCTGCGCAGTATACGCAAAGGACCACGGACGCCATATCTCGACAGCGAAGGGCTTGTCTGCTAGAGATCACAAAACCGGCCGAAACCCCGCAGGAATGGGACTTGTGTGCTTTTTGTTACAGTAAAAATAAGCGCTCGTCTCACCGCGGATTAACCTGACTTTCGAGGCAGAAACACAGATCGATACTCGAGTGCAACCGTGCGTAGCGTTTCGGGTGATGTCGCGGGCTGTTTAGGCTAGAATGCACGGCCTCAAAGCACACCCCTTCCCGAGGCTGTCCCGAAGATGTTGATCCTGCGCGGCGCTCCTGCCCTTTCCGCCTTTCGCCACAGCAAGCTCCTTGAGCAACTGAGCCAGAAGGTTCCGGCTGTCAGCGGCCTGTATGCTGAATTCGCTCACTTCGCCGAAGTTACCGGCGTCCTGACCGGCGACGAACAGCAGGTGCTCGCGCGCCTTCTGAAGTACGGTCCAAGCGTTCCGGTCCAGGAGCCGACCGGTCGTCTGTTCCTGGTGCTGCCGCGTTTCGGCACCATCTCGCCGTGGTCGAGCAAGGCCAGCGACATTGCTCGCAATTGCGGCCTGACCAAGATCCAGCGCCTGGAGCGCGGCATTGCGTTCTACGTTGCCGGCCAGTTCAGCGATGCTGAGGCGCAACTGATTGCTGACGCTCTGCACGACCGCATGACCCAGATCGTCCTGGGCAACCTTGAGCAAGCCGCCGGCCTGTTCAGCCATGCCGAGCCAAAGCCGCTGACCGCGATCGACGTGTTGGGTGGCGGCCGTGCCGCGCTGGAACAAGCCAACACCGAGCTGGGCCTGGCCCTGGCTGAAGACGAGATCGATTACCTGGTCAATGCCTTCGTCGGCTTGAAGCGCAACCCCCACGACATCGAATTGATGATGTTCGCCCAGGCGAACTCCGAGCATTGCCGTCACAAGATCTTCAACGCCAGTTGGGACATCGACGGCGAGAGCCAGGAAAAAAGCCTGTTCGGCATGATCAAGAACACCTACGTGATGCACAGCGAAGGCGTTCTGTCGGCTTACAAGGACAACGCTTCGGTGATCGTCGGCTCCGTGGCCGGGCGTTTCTTCCCGGACCCTGAAACCCGCCAGTACGGCGCGGTGCAGGAACCGGTGCACATCCTGATGAAAGTCGAGACGCACAACCACCCGACCGCGATTGCTCCGTTCCCGGGCGCATCCACCGGTTCCGGCGGCGAGATCCGCGACGAAGGCGCAACCGGTCGTGGTGCCAAACCCAAGGCTGGCCTGACCGGTTTCACCGTCTCCAACCTGCAGATCCCTGGCTTCGAACAGCCGTGGGAAGTGCCGTACGGCAAGCCCGAGCGCATCGTTACCGCGCTGGACATCATGATCGAAGGCCCGCTGGGCGGCGCTGCGTTCAACAACGAATTCGGTCGTCCGGCCCTGACTGGCTACTTCCGTACCTTCGAACAATCGATCACCACCCCGCACGGTGACGAAGTTCGCGGTTACCACAAGCCGATCATGCTCGCAGGCGGCATGGGCAACATCCGTGAAGAGCACGTCAAGAAAGGCGAGATCGTCGTCGGCTCCAAGCTGATCGTGCTTGGCGGCCCGGCGATGTTGATCGGCCTGGGTGGCGGCGCCGCTTCCTCCATGGCCACCGGCACCAGCTCGGCAGACCTGGACTTCGCTTCCGTACAGCGTGAAAACCCTGAGATGGAGCGTCGCTGCCAGGAAGTCATCGACCGTTGCTGGCAACTGGGCGACAAAAACCCGATCAGCTTCATCCACGACGTGGGTGCGGGCGGTCTGTCCAACGCCTTCCCGGAACTGGTCAACGACGGCGACCGCGGTGGCCGTTTTGAACTGCGCAACATTCCAAACGACGAGCCGGGCATGGCCCCGCACGAAATCTGGTCCAACGAATCCCAGGAACGCTACGTTCTGGCGGTCGGCCCGGCTGATTTCGAGCGCTTCAAGGCGATCTGCGAACGTGAGCGTTGCCCGTTCGCCGTGGTCGGCGAAGCGACCGCCGAACCGCAACTGACGGTCACCGACAGCCACTTCGGCAACAGCCCGGTGGACATGCCTCTGGAAGTGCTGCTGGGCAAAGCCCCGCGCATGCACCGTTCGGTAGTACGTGAAAACGAGCTGGGCGACGATTTCGATCCGTCGACCCTCGACATCGCCAATTGCGTCGAGCGCGTCCTGCATCACCCGGCCGTCGCGAGCAAGAGCTTCCTGATCACCATCGGCGACCGCACCATCACCGGCCTCGTGGCCCGTGACCAAATGGTCGGCCCGTGGCAGGTCCCGGTGGCCGACGTGGCCGTCACCGCCACCAGCTTCGACGTCTACACCGGTGAAGCGATGGCCATGGGCGAGCGTACTCCGCTGGCTCTGCTGGACGCTCCGGCGTCGGGCCGCATGGCCATCGGCGAAACCCTGACCAACATCGCGGCCTCGCGCATCGGCAAGATCTCCGACATCAAACTGTCGGCGAACTGGATGTCGGCGGCCGGTCACCCGGGTGAAGACGCGCGCCTTTACGACACCGTGAAAGCGGTCGGCATGGAACTGTGCCCTGAGCTGGGCATTACCATTCCGGTGGGCAAGGACTCGATGTCCATGGCCACTCGCTGGAACGATGAAGGCGTCGACAAATCCGTCACTTCGCCAATGTCGCTGATCGTTACCGGTTTCGCGCCAGTGACCGACATCCGCCAGACCCTGACCCCGCAACTGCGCATGGACAAGGGCACCACCGACCTGATCCTGATCGACCTTGGCCGAGGCCAGAACCGCATGGGCGCTTCGATTCTCGCCCAGGTGCATGGCAAGCTCGGCAAGCAGGCTCCAGACGTCGATGATGCCGAAGACCTGAAAGCGTTCTTCGCGGTGATCCAGGGCCTCAATGCCGACGGTCACCTGCTGGCTTACCACGACCGTTCCGACGGTGGTCTGCTGACCAGCGTCGTGGAAATGGCGTTCGCCGGTCACTGCGGCCTGAGCCTGAACCTCGACGGCCTGGCGGAAACCTCCGCCGACATCGCTGCGATCCTGTTCAACGAAGAGCTGGGCGCGGTGATTCAGGTTCGCCAGGACGCTACCCCGGATATCCTCGCGCAGTTCAGCGCTGCCGGGCTGGGGGATTGCGTGTCGGTGATCGGTCAGCCGATCAACAACGGCCAGATCAACATCACCTTCAACGGTGACACCGTGTTCGAAGGCCAGCGTCGTCTGTTGCAACGCCAGTGGGCCGAAACCAGCTACCAGATCCAGCGCCTGCGTGACAACGCCGACTGCGCCGATCAGGAATTCGACGTGCTGCTGGAAGAAGACAACCCGGGCCTGAGCGTCAAGCTCAGCTACGACGTCAACCAGGACATCGCCGCGCCTTACATCAAGAAAGGCATTCGCCCACAGGTTGCCGTGCTGCGTGAGCAGGGCGTCAACGGTCAGGTGGAAATGGCGGCGGCGTTCGACCGTGCCGGTTTCAACGCGATCGACGTGCACATGAGCGACATTCTGGCCGGCCGTGTCGACCTGAACGAGTTCAAAGGTCTGGTCGCTTGCGGCGGTTTCTCCTACAGCGACGTACTCGGTGCCGGCGAAGGCTGGGCCAAGTCCGCGCTGTTCAACAGCCGTGCCCGCGATGCGTTCCAGGGTTTCTTCGAGCGTAACGACAGCTTCACCCTCGGCGTGTGCAACGGTTGCCAGATGATGTCCAACCTGCACGAGCTGATCCCGGGCAGCGAGTTCTGGCCGCACTTCGTGCGCAACCGCTCCGAGCAGTTCGAAGCGCGGGTGGCGATGGTGCAGATCCAGGAATCGAACTCGATCTTCCTGCAGGGCATGGCCGGTTCGCGTATGCCGATCGCCATCGCTCACGGCGAAGGTCATGCCGAGTTCTCCAGCGAAGAAGCTTTGCTGGAAGCCGATCTGTCCGGTTGCGTGGCGATGCGTTTCGTCGACAACCACGGCAAGGTCACCGAAACCTACCCGGCCAACCCGAACGGTTCGCCGCGCGGGATCACCGGTTTGACCAGCCGCGACGGTCGCGTAACGATCATGATGCCGCACCCGGAGCGTGTGTTCCGTGCCGTGCAGAACTCGTGGCGTTCGGAAGACTGGAACGAAGACGCACCTTGGATGCGCATGTTCCGTAATGCTCGCGTTTGGGTGAACTAAGCGCTGTGTACAAGCTCTGCTTTTTTGTTCCTGACAGTCATGTCGAAGTGGTCAAAAGCGCCGTATTCGCCGCCGGTGGCGGACGGATCGGTGCTTACGATCACTGCGCCTGGCAGGTGTTGGGCCAAGGCCAGTTTCGTCCATTGGACGGCAGCCAGCCGTTCATTGGCGAAGCGGGGCAGGTCGAACGGGTGGAGGAATGGAAAGTTGAGCTGGTGGTGGCCGATGAGTTGATTCGCCCGGTAGTGGCGGCTCTGAAGCAGAGCCATCCCTACGAGACGCCGGCTTACGAGGTGTGGCGGTTGGAGGATTTTTGATTCTCCTGCTGCTCAAATGAAAAACCCGCTGAAAGTGATTTCAGCGGGTTTTTTTATTGCTCAGGATGATCGTTCCCACGCT
>NZ_RCOB01000172.1:0-23224 GCF_004307665.1 Pseudomonas sp. Sample_16 | reverse complement strand
CCTTGCTCCGCTAGCATTAGCCGCTTCTGCTTCCTTCGCTGCGACGGTTTTCGATGAGTTATCAGGTTCTTGCACGTAAATGGCGTCCGCGCTCGTTCCGCGAAATGGTCGGCCAGACCCATGTGCTCAAGGCTCTGATCAATGCCTTGGACAGCCAACGGCTGCACCACGCCTACTTGTTCACCGGTACGCGCGGGGTCGGCAAGACCACCATCGCGCGGATCATCGCCAAATGCCTGAACTGTGAAACAGGTATTACTTCATCGCCGTGTGGCGAGTGTTCGGTGTGCCGGGAGATCGATGAGGGCCGGTTTGTCGACCTGATCGAGATCGACGCCGCGAGCCGGACCAAGGTCGAGGATACACGCGAACTGCTCGACAACGTGCAGTACGCCCCGAGCCGCGGGCGCTTCAAGGTCTACCTGATCGACGAAGTGCACATGCTCTCCAGCCATTCCTTCAATGCGCTGCTCAAAACCCTTGAAGAGCCGCCACCCTACGTCAAGTTCATCCTGGCCACCACCGACCCGCAGAAACTTCCTGCAACGATTCTTTCGCGGTGCCTGCAGTTCTCCCTGAAGAACATGACCCCGGAACGGGTGGTCGAGCATTTGACCCACGTGCTCAGTGTCGAAAACGTGCCGTTCGAAGACGACGCGTTGTGGTTGCTGGGGCGTGCCGCCGATGGTTCGATGCGCGACGCCATGAGCCTGACCGACCAGGCGATTGCCTTCGGCGAGGGCAAGGTCATGGCGGCCGATGTGCGGGCGATGCTTGGAACTCTCGATCATGGTCAGGTCTACGACGTCCTGCATGCGTTGATCGAAGGTGACGCCAAGGCCTTGCTCGAAGCGGTCCGCCACTTGGCCGAACAAGGCCCGGACTGGAATGGCGTGCTGTCGGAAATTCTCAATGTGCTGCACCGTGTCGCCATCGCTCAGGCCCTGCCCGAAGGCGTCGACAATGGTCACGGCGACCGTGACCGGGTACTGGCTTTGGCGCAGGCGCTGCCGGCTGAGGATGTGCAGTTCTACTACCAGATGGGCCTGATCGGCCGCCGCGATTTGCCGCTGGCGCCGGATCCCCGCGGCGGGTTTGAAATGGTGCTGCTGCGGATGCTCGCGTTCCGACCGGCAGACACTGCGGATGCCCCGAGGCAACCGCTAAAGCCAGTGGGGATCAGCCAGGCCACAGTTGATTCCGCACATTCAGTGGCTGCCGCGCCGGTTGTTGCGCCGGTAGTCGCTGCTGCAGTGGCACCGACACCCGTTGCGCCCATCGCACCAGCTGCGGCTGCGGTTGTGGCTCCGGCACCAGAGCCCGAACCTGAGCCGGTTGCATCGGTTGTCGAGCCTGAGCCTGCGGTCGATGCGGCCGTGGTCGAAGATGTGGTCGATCTGCCGTGGAACGATCCGGTCGAGCCTGCTCCGGCTCAGCAGCCAGCGGTCGAGCCTGTACTGGAAACCACCAGCGAACAGCCCGAGTTGCCACCGATGCCGTTGCCGACGCCTGACAGTGTGGTGCCGGATGCGCCTGAATGGGCCGCTACGCCAATTCCGGAACCATCTGTGGCAGAGGTCGATGCCGCGACGCCAGGCATGGACATGGACGACGAGCCGCCGCTCGATGAGGACTACATCGAGCCGGACATGGATTCGGCTTACAGTTATCTCGACGAACTGGCCAGCGAGCATGCCGCCGAGCCCGCACCGGAACCCGAACCTGAGCCCGCAGCGGCACCGGCCACAGGCCTTGCCCTGCAGTGGCTGGAGCTGTTCCCGAAGCTGGCGATCTCCGGCATGACTGGCAGCATTGCTGCTAACTGCACGCTGATCGCCGTGGATGGCGACAACTGGCTGTTGCACCTGGACCCGGCTCACAGTGCCTTGTTCAATGCCACGCAACAGCGCCGGCTCAACGATGCCCTGAACCAGTATCACGGGCGCACCCTGACCCTGACCATGGAACTGATCAAGCCCGAGCAGGAAACCCCAGCCCAGGCGGCGTCCCGTCGTCGTGCCGACCGTCAGCGCGAGGCCGAGGAGTCGATCCACGGTGATCCGTTCATCCAGCAAATGATGCAGCAGTTCGGTGCAGTGATCCGTAACGATACTATTGAACCTGTCGAAGCTCTGGTCAGTCAGGGCTAATAACTGAGGGCGTTCGGCCGTCAGGGCCGGGCGCTGTTTTTATCCAAGTACTTTTGAGGTGATTCCCATGATGAAAGGTGGCATGGCCGGCCTGATGAAGCAGGCACAGCAGATGCAGGAAAAAATGGCCAAGATGCAGGAAGAGCTGGCCAACGCCGAAGTCACCGGTAAAGCCGGTGGCGATATGGTCACCGTGGTGATGACCGGTCGTCATGACGTCAAGCGCGTGACCATTGACCCAAGCATGGTCGAAGGCCTGAGCGAAGACGATCGCGAGATGCTGGAGGCGGTGTTCGCCGCAGCCGTCAACGATGCGGTGCGCAAGATCGAAGCCAACAGCCAGGACAAGATGTCCGGCATGACCGCAGGCATGCAACTGCCGCCGGGCATGAAGCTGCCGTTCTGATTCGCCTTTGGGCGATAGATGAGCTACAAAAAATGCCAGGCATCACGCCTGGCATTTTTGTTTTCGGCTTGTTTTCATGAGGTGTCTGGCAGGACTTCATCGCGGCAGAACTGAGATACATCGAACGCCATACCCGCACAAAGGTCTGCTCCCTATATCCCCCAACTCATTGATCAAAGGAGACGCTGACATGTCCGATCCCATGACGCTCAACCAACGTATCGTCCTGGCCTCACGCCCGGTAGGCGCACCGACGCCGGAAAACTTCCGTCTGGAGCGTGTCGCGCTGCCCGAGCTTGCCGACGGTCAGGTACTGCTCAAGACCCTTTACCTTTCGCTGGACCCTTACATGCGCGGACGCATGAGCGACGCTCCGTCCTACGCCGCCCCCGTGGAAATCGGCGACGTGATGACCGGTGGCGCTGTCAGCCGGGTCGAGCGCTCGCTCAATCCCAAGTTTCAGGAAGGCGATCTGGTGGTTGGCGCCACGGGTTGGCAAAGTCACAGCATCAATGACGGTCGCGGCATCATTCCAGTCCCGAACGGCTTGCCGAGCCCATCCATGGCCCTGGGGGTGTTGGGTATGCCCGGCATGACTGCTTACATGGGCTTGATGGATATCGGGCAGCCCAAGGCCGGCGAAACCCTGGTGGTTGCGGCGGCTTCCGGCGCGGTGGGGTCGGTGGTTGGCCAGGTGGCGAAGATCAAAGGCCTGCGCGTGGTCGGCGTGGCTGGCGGTGCGGACAAATGCCGCTATGTGGTCGAGGAGTTGGGCTTCGATGCCTGCATCGACCACAAGAGCGCGAGTTTCGCCGATGAACTGGCCCAGGCGTGTCCCGATGGCATCGATATCTACTACGAAAATGTCGGTGGCAAGGTGTTCGATGCTGTGGTGCCATTGCTCAATCCCAAGGCGCGGATTCCGCTGTGTGGCCTGATTGCCTCGTACAATGCCAGCGAAGCGCCGAGCGGGCCCGATCGTCTGCCGCTGTTGCAGCGTACGCTGCTGACCAAGCGCGTACGCATTCAGGGTTTTATCGTGTTCGACGACTATGGCGATCGGCAGCCGGAATTCATCAGTGCGATGGCGCCGTGGGTGCGTGATGGCAAGGTGAAATTCCGTGAAGACGTAGTCGACGGCCTGGAGAACGCACCGCAAGCGTTCATCGGTCTGCTGGAAGGACGCAACTTCGGCAAACTGGTGGTGCGCGTTGCACAGGGCGCGTAATTGACAACGTGATTTGACGCTAATCAGAGGCGCGGGTATAAACCGCGTCTCGTTGTTTTGTCGGACTTTTTCCTCATGAGCTTCAGCCCTTTGATTCGCCAACTGATAGACGCCCTGCGAATTTTGCCAGGCGTAGGTCAGAAAACCGCCCAGCGCATGGCGTTGCAGTTGCTCGAACGTGATCGCAGTGGCGGATCGCGATTGGCGCTGGCCCTGAGTCAGGCCATGGAAGGGGTCGGTCATTGCCGTTTGTGCCGCACACTGACCGAGGATGACCTCTGTCCGCAATGCGCCGATACCCGCCGCGACGATACGCTGTTGTGCGTCGTGGAAGGGCCGATGGATGTCTACGCCGTGGAACAGACCGGTTTCCGCGGCCGCTACTTTGTACTCAAGGGGCATCTGTCGCCCCTTGATGGCCTGGGGCCGGAAGCCATCGGGATTCCGCAGTTGATGGCGCGGATCGAGGAGGCTGGCAGCTTTACCGAAGTCATTCTCGCGACCAATCCGACGGTAGAAGGCGAAGCCACGGCCCACTACATCGCACAGTTGCTCAGCAGCAAAGGCCTCATCGCCTCGCGTATCGCCCATGGCGTACCGCTGGGTGGCGAGCTGGAATTGGTGGATGGCGGGACGCTGGCGCATTCGTTTGCGGGGCGTAAGCCCATTGTCTTTTAGCGGCTCAAGCGACGTCTTCGCGGGCTAGCCGTGATCCTCCAGGACAAAACCGGTAGGAGCGAGGCTTGCCCGCGAAAGCCGCGCCCAGATCTCCCTGATATACACAATCCTGTTGAAAACCAAGCAAGCGCTCGGTTAACTTCGCTGAACCCTTCAGTGGAGTTCGCCGATGTCTGCCTTTCAGGAATACTTCGACCCCAGCCACCAATTGGTCCGCGACAGCGTCAGACGTTTCGTCGAGCGCGAGATTCTTCCGGACATCGACCAGTGGGAAGAAGCCGAAAGCTTTCCCCGTGAGCTTTATCTGAAGGCTGGCACGGCCGGGATTCTCGGCATTGGATACCCTGAGCGTTACGGTGGCAGTCACGAGGGCGACCTGTTCGCCAAGGTCGCCGCCAGCGAGGAACTGATGCGTTGCGGCTCCGGTGGCCTGGTGGCGGGGCTCGGTTCTCTGGACATCGGCCTGCCGCCCATACTCAAGTGGGCCACACCTGAAATCCGTGACCGAGTGGTGCCGCAGGTACTGGCCGGGGAAAAAATCAGCGCCTTGGCTGTCACCGAACCCGGCGGCGGCTCCGACGTCGCCAATCTGCAAACCCGCGCCGTGCGTGAGGGTGATGTTTACCGGGTCAGCGGCAGCAAAACCTTCATCACCAGCGGTGTCCGTGCCGATTACTACACCGTGGCCGTGCGTACCGGCGCGCCGGGTTTCGCCGGTATCAGCCTGTTGCTGATCGAGAAGGGCACTCCCGGTTTCACTGTGGGGCGGCAGTTGAAGAAAATGGGCTGGTGGGCGTCAGACACGGCCGAACTGTTCTTCGATGATTGCCGTGTACCTGTAGGCAATCTGATCGGCGCCGAGAACATGGGCTTCGCCTGCATCATGGGCAACTTTCAGAGCGAACGCCTGGCACTGGCCCTGATGGCCAACATGACCGCGCAACTGGCGCTCGAGGAAAGTCTGAAGTGGGCGCGGGCGCGTGAGGCTTTCGGCAAACCGATCGGCAAGTTCCAGGTGATCAAGCACCGCCTCGCCGAGATGGCCACACAGCTTGAGGTTTCACGCGAATTCACCTACCGGCAAGCAGCGAAAATGGCGGCGGGGCAGAGTGTGATCAAGGATATTTCCATGGCCAAAAACTTTGCGACGGATACGGCGGACCGGATCGTCAGCGATGCCGTGCAGATTCTGGGCGGGTTGGGCTACATGCGCGAAAGCCTGGTGGAGCGGCTGTATCGGGATAACCGGATTCTGTCGATTGGCGGCGGGACACGTGAGGTGATGAACGAGATCATCAGCAAGCAGATGGGGTTATAGGCGGTCGTGTGGCCGATGACGCCATCGCTGGCAAGCCAGCTCCCACAGTGGTTTATGCCGTACAGACATCCTGTGCATGACGGTGAAACCTGTGGGAGCTGGCTTGCCAGCGATAGCGGTCTGACAGCCGCCGGTTATTTATCCGTCAGCGCAAACTGCGTCAGGCAGAAGGTCGGGATGCCCATGTCCTGCAATCGCTGCGAGCCACCCAGCTCTGGCAGATCAATGATCGCCGCCGCTTCATGCACCCGCGCACCCATGCGTCGAATCAGGTTCGCAGCGGCGATCAGGGTGCCGCCAGTGGCAATCAGGTCATCGAACATCACCACCGAATCGCCTTCGCACAGGCTGTCGGCGTGTACTTCGAGAAACGCTTCGCCGTATTCGGTTGCGTAGCCCTCGGCCAATACGTCGGCAGGCAGCTTGCCTTGCTTGCGGAACAGCACCAGCGGCTTGTTCAGCTGGTAGGCCAGCACCGAACCGATCAGGAAACCCCGGGCATCCATCGCGCCAATGTGGGTGAAATCGGCCTCGACGTAACGATGGGCGAAGCTGTCCATCACCAGGCGCAGCGCCGTGGGCGACTGGAACAGCGGGGTGATGTCACGAAAGATCACGCCCGGCTTGGGAAAGTCGATCACGGGGCGGATGAGGGATTTGATGTCGAAGGAGTCGAAGACCATCGTCGGGTGTCCTGGCAGGCTGCAAACGACGCAGTATAACGGCGGCTGAACCGTTTCGCTCAGCCGCAACCGCTTGTTTCAGCTTTCCAGTGAACCGCCGGCCAGGGCGCACAGCTGGATCGGGTCGAGGATGCGGATTTCCTTGCCCTCGGCGGCAATCAGTTCGTTCTGCTGGAAACGCGTGAACACCCGTGACACGGTTTCCACCGCCAGACCCAGATAGTTGCCGATTTCGTTGCGCGACATGCTCAGGCGGAACTGGTTGGCCGAGAAGCCCCTGGCACGGAAGCGTGCTGACAGGTTGACCAGGAACGTGGCAATGCGTTCGTCAGCGGTTTTTTTCGACAACAGCAACATCATCTGTTGATCGTCACGAATCTCGCGGCTCATCACACGCATCAATTGACGACGCAATTGCGGCAGTTGCAGGGCCAGTTCGTCGAGGCGCTCGAAGGGGATTTCACACACCGATGTGGTTTCCAGCGCCTGCGCCGATACCGGGTGTTTTTCGGTGTCCATGCCCGACAGGCCGACCAGTTCGCTCGGCAAGTGGAAACCGGTGAGCTGTTCTTCGCCGGCATCACTGAGGTTGAAGGTCTTGAGGGCTCCGGAGCGGACCGCGTAAACGGAGTCGAAAGTGTCGCCCTGACGGAACAGAAACTCGCCTTTTTTCAGTGGGCGGCCACGTTTGACGATTTCGTCCAACGCGTCCATATCTTCCAGATTCAGCGATAGCGGCAAACACAGCGGGGCCAGGCTGCAATCCTTGCAGTGGGCCTGGGTATGAGCGCGCAACTTAACTGGCTCGGACATTTCTTCAATCCTTGTGGGAAAACACACATAAGACGTAAGGGTAACTCACCCAAGGACATTGAGGCCAGTACGTGGCGGTTATGTCGCAGCGATTAGATCACTCTGGAAAACCGTTGGCGGCTGTGTTGTTCCAGGTAGGCATCGAACACCATGCACACCGAGCGAACCAGCAAGCGCCCGGCTGGCAACACGGTAATTGCGTCGCTGTCGATCTCGATCAGGCCGTCTTGGGCCATGCGCTGCAACTGCGGCCACAGTTCGCCGAAATAGCCCTGAAAATCGATGTTGAAGGCCTGTTCGATCTGGGCAAACTCCAGGCTGAAGTTACAGATCAATTGTTGTATCACTGCACGGCGCAAGCGGTCGTCGGCGTTGCACAACAGGCCGCGGCTGGTGGCCAGTTGCGAAGAGGCCAGGGCGTTCTGGTATTGATTCAGGTCGCTACTGTTCTGGCAGTACAAGTCGCCGATCTGGCTGATCGCTGAGACGCCGAGACCGATCAAATCGCAATGGCCGTGGGTGGTGTAGCCCTGGAAATTGCGTTGCAGGGTCGATTCTTCCTGGGCGATCGCCAGTTCATCGTCGGGCAGTGCAAAGTGGTCCATGCCGATGTAACGGTAACCGGCGGCGGTCAATTGCTCGATGGTGCGCTGGAGCATTTCCAGTTTCTTGGCTGGCGTCGGCAGTTCATTACCGTTGATTCGCCGTTGCGGCATGAACCGTTCCGGCAGGTGCGCGTAGTTGAATACCGAGAGCCGGTCCGGTTGCAGGCTGATGACTTCCTCGACGGTGCGGGCGAAGTTTTCCGGTGTCTGCTTCGGCAAACCATAGATCAGGTCGATGTTGATCGAGCGAAACTGCAGGGTCCGGGCGGCGTCGATCACCGCGCGGGTTTCCTCCAGGCTTTGCAGGCGATTGACGGCGCGCTGCACGGCGGGGTCGAGATCTTGCAGGCCGATGCTGACCCGATTGAAGCCCAGCTCGCGCAACAACCCCATGGTCGACCAATCTGCCTCGCGGGGATCGATTTCGATGCCGTAGTCGCCGGTATCATCGTCGAGCAGATTGAAGTGTTTGCGCAGGTGCGCCATCAATTGACGCAGCTCGTCATGGCTGAGAAAGGTTGGCGTGCCGCCACCGAAGTGCAGTTGCTCGACTTTTTGCGCCGGGTCGAGGTGGCAGGCGATCAGTTGGATTTCCTGCTCCAGGCGCTGCAAGTAGGGCAGTGCCCGGCCACGATCCTTGGTGATGACCTTGTTGCAGGCGCAGTAGTAGCAAATGTTCGCGCAGAACGGTACGTGCACATACAGCGACAACGGGCGCAGCGCCTTGCGGCTGTCGCGCAGGGCGTGGAACAGGTCGAAAGTGCCGATCTTGCTGTGGAATTGCACGGCAGTCGGATAGGAGGTATAGCGCGGTCCCGCCAGGTCATAACGGCGGATCAGATCGGTGTCCCAACGAATGGCGTCGAGCATCATGCGGGCATTCCCCCGGATAGTCTGGCAGTGCCGGCCAGTCTAGGGGCGGTGGCGTTGATGCATCTTGATTTGCATCAAGAATATCCGGGCTCCGATCGTTTTTGTGGCGAGGGAGCTTGCTCCCGCTGGACTGCGCAGCGGTCCCATTTTTTGGGGCCGCTTCGCGCCCCAGCGGGAGCAAGCTCCCTCGCCACAATCAGTGCCCCATGAGCCAATGCTGGTGCGGTCCCGGCAAGGTCCAGATACCAAACAGCATGACCAGCAGCCCACCGGCCATGCGTATGCTGCGCTTGCGCAACAACGCGGTCACCCGTTCAGCCGCCAGCCCGGTGGCCAGCAGCACCGGCCACGTTCCCAGCCCGAATGCCAGCATCAATAAGGCACTGTCCAGGGCATTGCCCTGACTGGCCGACCACAGCAAGGTGCTGTAAACCAGGCCGCACGGCAGCCAGCCCCAGAGCGCGCCCAGCAGCAGCGCACGGGGAAGGCTCGACACCGGCAGCAGTGTGTTGGCAATCGGCTGGATATGCCGCCAGAGGCCACGACCGAGACTTTCAATGCGCGTCAGGCCGCTCCACCAGCCCGCCAGGTACAAACCCATCGCAATCAGCAACAACCCGGCAAGGAGTCGCAGGAACATTGCCGCCGGGCTGTTGGCCACGGCCCAGCCGGCCAGGCCGATCAACAGTCCTGCGGTGGCGTAGCTGAGGATTCGTCCAAGGTTGTAGGCCAGCAGCAGGCGGAAGCGACGACTGCGTTGTTCCTTGGGAATCGCCAGGGTCAGCGCGCCCATCAGGCCGCCGCACATGCCCAGGCAATGGCCACCACCGAGCAGACCGAGAATCAGCGCAGACACCAACAGTGGCGCCAATTCAAGCATGGGGCGGAGCCTTGTCGTCGGGTTTGGCCGGATGGCCGCTGGCCTCGTCGACCGCAGCGGTGTGATTCGGGTCCTGGTCATCGAACAGGATGCTGTGGGCCGGGCCGTCGAGGTCGTCGTACTGACCGCTGTCGACCGCCCAGAAGAAAATGTACACAGCGATGGCCACGATCAGCAGTGCGGCCGGGATCATCACGTAGAGAGCTGGCATCTGGACTCCATGCCCGCGCGGATCAGGCCGGCAGCGGGCGGGTTTCTGGCGTGGCGTCGGCACCTTGTACACCCGGCAGGCGAGTGAGGCGCAGCGCATTGAGCACCACGGTCAACGAACTGATCGACATGCCGACGGCGGCCCACACTGGCGTAATCCAGCCGAGGGCGGCGAACGGCAACATGAGGCCATTGTACAACCCGGCCCACAACAGGTTCTCGATGATTACCCGTCGGGTGCGCCGTGCCAGGCTGAAGGCTTGCACCAAGGCATCGAGGCGATTGGACAGCAGCACCGCATCGGCGCTGGTTTTTGCCAGGTCAGTGGCCGAACCCATGGCGACGCTGATGTCCGCCGCCGCCAGCACGGGTACATCGTTGACGCCATCGCCGAGCATCAGCACTTTGCGGCCGTCCCTGTGCAATTGTTGCAGGACTTGCAGTTTGTCGTCCGGACGCAAGCCGCCTCGGGCTTCATCGATGCCGAGTTCGGCAGCCACGCTGGCAACCATCGGCGAGCTGTCGCCGGACAACAGCAAGGTGCGCCAGCCACGGGCCTTGCATGCCGTCAGCAGGGCAGCGGCATCGGCGCGCAGCCGGTCGTCGAGGACAAACCAGGCCAACGGCCCGTGACGGTTACCGAGCAACAACCATTGGCCGGCTTCGCCGGGCATCACTGGCACGCCAACGCCGCTGAGTTCGCAGACAAAACCGGGGTGGCCGATCCGCAATCGTTGATCGCCGACCACGCCTTCCAGGCCAAGCCCCGGCGTGCTGTGGACTTCTTCAGCGGCCAACGGTGCGCGGCCAAACGCACGGGCGATCGGGTGTTCAGAGCGGTTTTCCAGTGCGGCGGCGAGCGCCAGGCACTGGTCGCTGTCGAGGTCGCCGAGCGGGCGAATCGAACGCAGAGTCAGACGTCCTTCGGTGAGGGTGCCGGTCTTGTCGAATATCACCGTATCGATCTGGTTCAAGCCTTCCAGAACGTGACCACGGGTCAGCAGCAAGCCGAGTTTGTGCAAGGTGCCGGTCGCTGCGGTAAGGGCGGTCGGCGTGGCCAGGGACAACGCGCAAGGGCAGGTCGCGACCAGCATCGCCAGCACGATCCAGAACGCCCGCGACGAATCCAGTTCCCACCACAGCAGGCCGATGGCCGCCGCCGCGATCAGCGACAGCAACAGGAACCATTGCGCGGCGCGGTCGGCAATTTCCGCCAGGCGCGGTTTTTCCGCTTGCGCCCGATCAAGCAAACGCACGATGGCAGAGAGCCGGGTGTCCTGGCCGAGCGCCTGGACTTCGACGGTCAGTGCGCCTTCAACGTTAAGGGTGCCAGCGGTGACTGCATCGCCCGGGGTGCGGGCCTGCGGCAGGTATTCTCCGGTCAACAGCGACTCATCGACACTCGACTGGCCGTCGAGGATCCTGCCATCGGCGGGCAGCACAGCGCCTGGATGCACCAGCACCTGATCGCCCACTTGCAGTTCGCTCAACAGGATCCGTTCGCTCTGGCCGTCAGCGCTTAGCCGCAAACACGAAGCGGGCAGCAAATTGACCAGTTGTGCAGTGGCGGCGGCCGTGCGTTCGCGGGCGCGTCGTTCAAGATAGCGCCCGGCCAGCAGGAACAGCGCGAACATGCCGACCGCATCGAAATACAGCTCTCCGACGCCGGTGATCGAGGTCCAGATCCCGGCGATGTAGGCGCTGCCAATTGCCAGCGACACTGAAACGTCCATGGTCAGGTGACGGGTGCGCAGGTCACGCATGGCGCCCTTGAAGAATGGCGCGCAGCTGTAGAACACGATGGGGGTGGTGAGGAACAGCGCGACCCAGCGCAGGATGGTGTGCAGTTCGGGGCTGAGGTCGATGTTGAATTCAGGCCAGGTGGCCATGGTTGCCATCATCGCCTGGAACCACAGCAGCCCGGCGACGCCAAGTTGGCGCAAAGCCAGGCGATTTTCACTGGCCAGTTGTTCGCTGGCGCGGTCGGCCTGATGGGGGTGGGCGACGTAACCGATGTAGCGCAGTTGGCTGAGTATTTTGCTCAGCGGCAGTTGAGCGTCGGCCCAGCGCACGTGCAGCCGATGGTTCGACAGATTCAAACGGGCTTCATCCACGCCGGGCAATGTGCGCAGGTGTTTCTCGATCAGCCAGCCGCAGGCCGCGCAGCTGATGCCTTCCATCAGCAGTGTGGTTTCGGCAAGTTCGCCTTGGTGGCGCACGAACGGTTGCTGCACATCGGCGCGGTCATACAACGCCAGTTCGTCCACCAACTGCACCGGCAAGGCTTCGGGGTTGGCCGAGGCTTCGCTGCGATGCTGGTAGTAGCTTTCCAATCCGCCGGCGACGATGGCTTCGGCCACCGCCTGGCAACCCGGGCAGCAGAACTCGCGTGGCTCCCCGAGCACGACGGCGGTGAAGCGGCTGCCGGACGGGACGGGCAGGGCGCAGTGGTAGCAGGGAAGTGGAGTGGTCATGTGTGTTGCCATGAAAACCATTGTGGCGAGGGAGCTTGCTCCCGCTCGGCTGCGTAGCAGTCGCAAATCGGCGAACTCGCTGAGACTGAAAGGACCGGTCTGCAGGTTTTGGGCGCGCTTCGCGCCCCAGCGGGAGCAAGCTCCCTCGCCACATTTGATCGCATTCGCAGGTTATTACTTCTTCAGGTCTTCCGCGCCCTGCAGGGGCTCGTCCCCGAGCAGCAGGTCCTTGTCATGGCTGACCAGTTCTTCTTCGAACATGCGCCAGATATGGTCGTCTTGGCTGCCCAGCAATTCGACAAAGCGGCGACCATCGATCTTGTCGCTCAACTGGCCGATGTAACGGCCCTGTTCGGTTTCGCTGCGGGTGAGGGTGATTTTGCGGTCTTTTTCCGGCTGGGTCGGCGAGATCAGGTTCAGCTCCAGGGTCTTGGGCTGGCTGTTGCCGCTCAGGCGCAGGTCGACTTCGCCGGTCACGTCATCCAGATGCACGCTGGCGCGCATCAACAGGGTTTGCGCCAATAATTCGCGATCCAGAGAGCGGTTGATGCCTTTGCCGGCTTCGTAATAGTTGTCGTTGACCAGGTTGTCCGGGTTGTTCACCGCAATGGTCACCATGGACAAGGTCAAGGCCACCGAGCAGGCCAGGATCCCGATGATGATCCATGGCCAGAGGTGCTTGTACCAGGGACTTGCGGCGTTTGCTGCGGACATGATCACTTCTCTCAACGAATTTGTGGGCCGATGAATCGGCTCTTGGCTTCAACGTGGATGCTGGCGTCATCGGCATCCTTGAGGATGAATTTCACCTCATTGGTGCTCGATGGCAGGTGTTCCGGCGCCACGGACAACTCGGCCGGCTGGCTGATGATGTCACCGGCCGCAACTTTGATCTCGCGTCGGCCTTGCAGCTTGAGATCCGGCAGGCCGGTGGCTTCAAGCACATACGTGTGGTCGCGCTGATCCTTGTTCATGATTTTCAGGCTGTAGACGTTTTCGATCCGGCCCTCGGCGTTCTCGCGGTACAGAACCCGGTCCTTGCTGACGTCGAAGCCCACCAGCGAGCGCATGAAGAACGCGGTCACCAGCAAGCTGATCATCGCCAGCAACACCACGGCATAGCCGATCAGGCGCGGACGCAGTTTATGGGTTTTCTGCCCGGACAGGTTGTGTTCGGTGGTGTAGCTGATCAGGCCGCGCGGGTATTCCATTTTGTCCATGATGGCGTCGCAGGCATCGATGCAGGCGGCACAACCGATGCATTCGATTTGCAGGCCGTCGCGGATGTCGATACCGGTCGGGCAGACCTGAACGCACATGGTGCAGTCGATGCAATCACCCAGGCCCTGAGCCTTGTAATCGATCCCTTTCTTGCGCGGGCCACGGCTTTCGCCACGGCGCGGGTCGTAGGAAACGATCAGCGTGTCCTTGTCGAACATCACGCTCTGGAAACGCGCGTACGGACACATGTAAATGCACACTTGCTCACGCAGCCAACCGGCGTTGCCGTAGGTGGCAAGGGTGAAGAAGGCTACCCAGAAATACGACCAGCCATCGGCCTCGCCGGTGAAGAAATCGATCACCAGTTCGCGGATCGGCGAGAAGTAGCCGACGAAGGTCATGCCAGTGACAAAGCCGATCAGCAGCCACAGGGTGTGCTTGCTGAATTTGCGCAGGAATTTGTTGGCGCCCATCGGCGCCTTGTCGAGCTTGATGCGCTGGTTGCGGTCACCCTCGGTGACCTTTTCACACCACATGAAGATCCACGTCCACACACTTTGCGGACAGGTATAACCACACCAGACCCGGCCGGCATACACCGTGATAAAGAACAGGCCGAACGCGGCAATGATCAACATGCCAGAGAGCAGGATGAAATCCTGAGGCCAGAAGGTCGCGCCGAAAATGAAGAATTTGCGTTCGGGCAGGTTCCACCAGACAGCCTGATGGCCACCCCAATTGAGCCAGACCGTACCGAAATACAACAGGAACAAAACGGCACCGCCGGCCATGCGCAGATTGCGGAACAGTCCGGTGAAGGCGCGGGTGTAGATCTTTTCTCGAGAGGCGTAGAGATCGACGCTGTTGTTCGCGTTCTTCGCGGTTGGAGTGACGTCGTGTACCGGAATCTGGTTGCTCATCATTGCATCCCACGGCAGTGGACAAATGCCTCGGTCAGTACGTGCCGACCGCGGTCAAAAAGAGGTGTTGCAGTGGCGCAATGATACGCCTGTCGCTCTAGCCCAAGGGTGCGACCTTTGGTCACGTTGGGAGAAATTAATCGATGGTGTAATGACTTGAATCAATTGACTTGTGAATTATGGACGGATTTGCGGCCGTTGGCGCTCAATCGGCCCATGGGTTTATCAACTGCACGCCACTGAATTGAAAATCACCGACATTGCGGGTAACCACGGTCAAACCATGAATCAGCGCAGTCGCTGCAATCAACGAGTCTGCTTCGTTTGCGCGATCCGGAACGTGCAAACTGGCACATCGAAGGGCCACGGCAGCATCGATCGGCAGAATGCGGGCATCGAATGCCGGTAAGACATGACGCTTGAGCCAGGTGCGCAATATCTTTCCCTGAACGGCATCGCGACGCTCCATGCGGAGCACTCCGGTCTCCAGCTCCTTGAGGGTAATGGCTGAAATGAACATGCGTGAAGCGATAATGCCTTTGGCCCAGGCGACGACATTTGCGTCAGCCTGGGGTTTGCGAAGTTCGGAAATCACGTTGGTGTCGAGCAGGTACATCAAGACAAATCCACAGGGCGATGAGTGATCACGGCACGCTCGGTTTCGAACTCGATATCTGCCGCTTCAGGCATGACCAGGAGTTCGACGATGTCGGCGTTGATGCCAGTGAGTTTTTGGTAGTCCTCAATGCTTAGCAGCACATGCGCCGGTTTGCCTCTGTCAGTGATGAAAACCGGCCCCTGGCGTGTGGCTTTTTTGGCACCACTTGTGTCCTGGTTGAATTCGCGGCTGGAAATGGTGGTGATGGCCATCATGTATGACCCTCCTGAATAAACTAATGTAGAAACGTTACTACTATGCTGAGTGCCACGCAACCTTGATGTGGGAAACACGTTGGCGACTCAAAAAAAAGGCCCTGTCAGATGACAGGGCCTTTTCGTTGCATCAAGCGTTTCCCTTATTGGGCGTCCGCCGCTGGAGCCTTCTCTCCATGAGAGAGGCTATACACGTAAGCGGCCAGCAGATGAACCTTGTCGTTGCCTTGCATCGCGTCTTGCGCAGGCATCTGGCCCTGGCGGCCGTAACGGATGGTCTGCTGCAATTGAGCGAAGCTCGAGCCGTAGATGAACGCGCCCGGGTGAGTCAGGTCAGGCGCGCCCATGGCCGGAGTGCCTTTGCCTTGCGGGCCGTGGCACGCCACGCAGTTGGCGGCGAACAGCTTCTGGCCGGCAACCGGGTCAGCCTTGGCGCCTTCCGGCAGCTTGCGGCCATCGAGGTTGGTCAGGACAAACGCCGCCACATCGGCAACGCCTTGCTCGCCAATGACTTCAGCCCACGCCGGCATGACTGCGTGACGGCCACCCATGATGGTGGTCTTGATCGTTTCCGGCTCGCCGCCCCAGCGCCAGTCGGCGTCGGTCAGGTTCGGGAAGCCGTAGGCGCCCTTGGCGTCGGAACCGTGGCAAACCGAGCAGTTGGAGGCAAACAGGCGGCCACCCATCTTCAGGGCTTGCGGGTCCTTGGCCACTTCTTCGATTGGCATGGAAGCGAACTTGGCGAAGATCGGGCCAAACTTGGCATCCGACTTGGCCATTTCCTTTTCCCACTCGTGAACGCCGGTCCAGCCGGTCTGGCCGTTGGCGAACGCGGTCTGCTTCTCGTTGTCCAGGTAGTTGTAACCCGGCAGCAGGCCTTTCCAGTTGCCCAGGCCGGGGTACAGTACCAGGTAGCCGAGGGCGAAAATGATGGTGGCCACGAACAGCATGAACCACCATTTCGGCAACGGGTTGTCGTACTCCTCGATACCGTCGAAGGAGTGCCCAACCGTCTCTTCGGTGGACTCGGTGCGCTGGCCCTTGCGGGTCGACAGCAGCAGCCAGGTCAGGGAAAAGATCGTACCGAGACTGAGGACTGTGACGTACAGACTCCAGAATGTAGTCATTCTTTGTTACTCCTAGAAGCTTGCTCGACGTGCTTGATGGCTTCGGGATCATCCGCAAAAGGCAGCAAGGTCGCGTCTTCAAACTCTGACTTGCGCTTGGGGCTGAATACCCACAACGCCAGACCGATGAAGGCCACCATCACAACGACGGTGCCCAGGCCACGAATCATCCCGATATCCATTTAGATCACCGTTTGCTTTTGATGATGGTGCCCAGGCCTTGCAGATAGGCCACCAGCGCGTCCATTTCGGTTTTGCCCTTCACAGCATCCTTGGCGCCGGCGATGTCTTCGTCGGTGTAAGGGACGCCGAGCGTGCGCAAGACTTCCATTTTCTTGGCGGTGTCTTTGCCGTCGAGCTTGTTTTCCACGAGGAACGGGTAGGCCGGCATTTTCGATTCCGGCACCACGTTGCGCGGGTTGTACAGGTGCGCACGTTGCCAGTCATCGGAGTAACGGCCGCCGACGCGGGCCAGGTCCGGACCGGTACGCTTGGAACCCCACAGGAACGGGTGGTCCCAAACGCTTTCACCGGCGACCGAGTAGTGGCCGTAGCGTTCGGTTTCAGCACGGAACGGGCGGATCATCTGCGAGTGGCAGCCGACACAACCGTTGGCGATGTAAACGTCCCGGCCTTCCAGTTCAAGGGCAGTGCGGGGCTTCATGCCCTCGACCGGCTTGTTGGTGACATCCTGGAAAAACAGCGGAACGATCTGGGTCAGGCCGCCGACACTGACGGCGATAACCATGAAGAAGGCCAGCAGGCCAATATTCTTCTCGACTGCTTCATGCTTCATCAGTGAGCTCCAACTACAGCAATCTGTTCGGCGGCTTCAGCTTCAGCCGGATTCGAGGCGCGTACGGTACGGAATACGTTGTAGGCCATGAACAGCATGCCGGTGGCGAAGAACGCACCGCCCAATGCGCGAACGATGAAGCCAGGGTGGCTGGCTTGCAGCGCTTCGACGAACGAATAGGTGAGGGTGCCGTCATCGTTGATTGCACGCCACATCAGGCCCTGAGTGATGCCGTTGACCCACATCGAAGCGATGTACAGAACGGTACCGATGGTGGCGAGCCAGAAGTGCGTGTTGATCAGGCCGGTGCTGTGCATCTGCGCACGACCGAACAGTTTCGGGATCATGTGGTAGATCGCGCCGATCGAGATCATCGCAACCCAACCTAAAGCGCCGGCGTGTACGTGGCCGATGGTCCAGTCGGTGTAGTGCGACAGCGAGTTCACGGTCTTGATCGCCATCATCGGACCTTCGAAGGTCGACATGCCGTAGAACGCCAGGGAAACGACCAGGAAACGCAGGATCGGATCGGTGCGCAGCTTATGCCAGGCGCCCGACAGGGTCATCATGCCGTTGATCATGCCGCCCCAGCTCGGAGCCAGCAGGATGATCGACATCGCCATGCCCAGGGACTGCGCCCAGTCCGGCAGGGCGGTGTAGTGCAGGTGGTGCGGACCGGCCCAGATGTACAGGGTGATCAGCGCCCAGAAGTGCACGATGGACAAACGATAGGAGTAGATCGGACGTTCGGCCTGTTTTGGCACGAAGTAGTACATCATCCCCAGGAAACCGGTGGTCAGGAAGAAGCCCACGGCGTTGTGGCCGTACCACCACTGGATCATCGCGTCGGTCGCACCCGAGTAGGCCGAGTACGACTTGAACAGGCTGACCGGCAGCGACATGTGGTTGACGATGTGCAGCATCGCGGTCACGACGATGAACGCGCCGTAGAACCAGTTACCCACATAGATGTGCTTGGTCTTGCGCTTGACGATGGTGCCGAAGAACACCAGGCCGTAGGTGACCCAGACAATGGCCAGCAGAATAGCCAGGGGCCATTCCAGTTCCGCGTATTCCTTGGTGGTGGTCAAACCCATCGGCAAGGTAATGATCGCGCCGACAATCACCGCTTGCCATCCCCAGAAGGTGAAGGCTGCGAGGCTGTCGGAAATCAGTCGCGTTTGGCAGGTTCGCTGCACGACGTAATAGGAAGTGGCAAACAGTGCACATCCACCGAAGGCGAAAATCACCAGGTTGGTGTGCAACGGGCGCAGGCGTCCAAAGCTCGTCCAGGCCAGACCGAAGTTCAACTCCGGCCAAACCAGTTGCGAGGCGATGAAGACACCGAGCCCCATGCCAAGGATCCCCCAGACCACCGTCATGATGGCGAACTGGCGGACTACCTTATAGTTATAAGCAGTCGGACTGATTGCTGTGCTCATTCTAAGGTTCCACGGTTTGGGTGTTTTATTAGGATTAAAAATCGGCCGCAAGTATGTAGAAAGCAGGGGGTCATTGCAACGCGCCATGACCTGGGTCAATGCTTTCAAATGCTGATTCTGCGGCCTTTCCATGCGCCGCGTAAGGACAAAATTGCCCATGGGCAAAATGTCTCGGCGGACTCGAGAGGCGAGGGGGGCAGGTCGGATGTTACGAGGTGTGTTCAAACACAGCGTTGAGTGATCGCAGGCGATTGGCGCGACAGCCGGTAACTACCAGCCTTTGCGGCCTGTCAGTCAGCCGATTCGTAGAACACATCGTTTAAGGGTCGACCTGGAGCTGGCACCGGCCAGTCCGCATCGGGAGAGCTTAGACCCGAATCCGGGGATCCGAAAGGAAGACTGGAGGGGGGTGCGACAAAAAGAAGCAGCTACAAGCCGCAAGCTACAAGCTCCAGGTTAGAGCCCGTGCCTGCGGTTTTTGCTTATGCCTTCACTTGCCGCCTGTAGCTTGAAGCTTGCCGCTCAACTGCTTGTCACCTCTGGAAAGGCTGTACACGTAAGCCGCGAGCAGTTGCACTTTATCGTTGCCGAGCAGTTCATTTTGCGCCGGCATGTGGCCCTGGCGGCCATGCCGAATCGTTTGTTCAAGCTGGGTCAGGCTGGTGCCATAGATGAAACCGGTCGGGTGTGTCAGGTTCGGCGCTCCCATGGCTTCGGTGCCTTGCCCGTTTGCTCCGTGACAGGCTACGCACGTGGTGTTGAACGCCTGCTGTCCGGCCTGCAGGTCTGCCTTGGTGTCGGCGGGCAATGGCAGGCCGGCCAGTTCATGACGAACGTACGCAGCGACGTTTTTCACGCCATCCTCACCCAATATTTCCCCCCAGGCCGGCATGGCCGCCATGCGACCGCCCATGATGGTGGTCTTGATGGTGTCGGCGTTGCCGCCCCAGCGCCAATCACTGTCCGCCAGATTGGGGAAGCCGAACGCGCCCTTGGCATCCGAGCCATGGCACACCGAGCAATTGGAGGCAAACAAGCGTCCGCCCATTTTCAGCGCTTGCGGATCGTTGGCCACTTCTTCCACTGGCATCGCGGCGAATTTGGCGAATATCGGCGCGAACTTCGCGTCCGCCTTGTCCATCTCCTTTTCCCATTCGTGCACGCCGGTCCAGCCGTTTTCGTAACCGGGCAGGATGCCTTTCCAGTTGCCCAGACCCGGATAAAGGATCAGGTAGCCGACGGCAAACACCAGCGTGCCGGCGAACAGCATGAACCACCATTGCGGCAACGGATTGTCGTACTCCTCGATGCCGTCGAAGCTGTGGCCCATGGTCTGGTCGACGCTGCCTTTGGTTTCGCCCTTGCGGGTGCCGATCAGCAACCAGGTCAGGCCGATCAGGCTGCCGATGGTCAGTACGCAGATCCACGTACTCCAGAAAGTGGTCATGGCCGGGTACTCCTTGTTTCGATTTCGTCGGTGATGTCGGGTTGCGGCTCGTCGGCGAACGGCAGCAGGCGCGCCTCGGCGAATTCCGTTTTGCGCTTGCTGCTGAATACCCAAAGGGTCAGGCCGAGGAAGGCTACGAAGACCACGACCGTGCCCAGTCCGCGGATCATTCCAGTACTCAATTCAACGACCATGGCTCACCTCTTGCTCTTGATCGCAGTGCCGAGCACTTGCAGGTAGGCGACCAGCGCATCCATTTCACTCTTGCCTTTGAGCGAGGCAACGGCGCCGCTGATGTCCTCGTCGGTGTACGGCACACCCAGGGTGCGCATGGTCTTGAGCTTGGTTTCGGTGTGGTTGCTGTCGAGTTGATTGGCCACCAGCCACGGGTAGGCGGGCATTTTCGATTCCGGCACCACGTTGCGCGGGTTGTACAAGTGCGCGCGGTGCCAGTCATCCGAGTAACGCGCGCCGACCCGCGCCAGATCCGGACCGGTACGTTTCGAGCCCCAGAGGAACGGGTGGTCCCAAACGCTTTCACCGGCCACTGAATAGTGGCCGTAGCGTTCGGTTTCGGCGCGGAACGGGCGGATCATTTGCGAGTGGCAGCCGACGCAGCCTTCGCGGATGTAGATGTCTCGACCTTCCAGTTGCAGCGCGGTGTAGGGCTTCATGCCTTCCACCGGTTTATTGGTCACGTCCTGGAAGAACAGCGGGACGATCTGGGTCAGGCCACCGATGCTCACGGCGAGCACCATCAACAGCATCAGCAGGCCGACGTTTTTCTCGATTGTTTCGTGTTTCATGGCGGACTCCTCAAGCCATCTGCGCGGCAGCGGCGACGTCGGCAGGCTGCGAAGCCCGTACGGTGCGCCAGGTGTTGTAAGCCATCAGGAACATGCCGCTGAGGAAAATCGCGCCACCCACCAGTCGCACGACGAAGCCTGGATGGCTGGCCGCCAGGGTTTCGACGAAGGAGTAAGTCAGCGTGCCGTCCTCGTTGACCGCGCGCCACATCAGGCCCTGGGCGATGCCGTTGACCCACATCGAGGCGATGTACAAAACGGTGCCGATAGTGGCGAGCCAGAAGTGCGCGTTGATCAGGCCGATGCTGTGCATTTGCTCGCGGCCGAAGACTTTCGGGATCATGTGGTACAGCGCGCCGATGGAAATCATCGCCACCCAGCCGAGCGCGCCGGCGTGAACGTGGCCGATGGTCCAGTCGGTGTAGTGGGAGAGGGCGTTGACGGTCTTGATCGCCATCATCGGCCCTTCGAAGGTCGACATGCCGTAGAACGCCAGGGACACCACGAGGAAACGCAGGATCGGGTCGCTGCGCAACTTATGCCAGGCGCCCGACAACGTCATCATGCCGTTGATCATCCCGCCCCAGCTCGGTGCCAGCAGCACCAGCGACATCACCATGCCCAACGACTGCGCCCAGTCCGGCAGCGCGGTGTAATGCAGGTGATGCGGGCCGGCCCAGATGTACAGGGTGATCAGCGCCCAGAAGTGCACGATCGACAGGCGATAGGAATACACCGGGCGCTCGGCCTGTTTGGGCACGAAGTAATACATCATGCCGAGGAACCCGGCGGTGAGGAAAAAGCCCACGGCGTTGTGTCCGTACCACCATTGCACCATCGCGTCGGTAGCACCGGCGTACACCGAGTAGGACTTGGTGAAGCTCACCGGCAACTCAAGGTTGTTGACGATGTGCAAAATCGCCACGGTGATGATGAACCCGCCGAAGAACCAGTTGCCGACGTAGATGTGCCTGGTCTTGCGCTTCATCACCGTGCCGAAGAACACAATGGCGTAGGCGACCCAGACGATGGTGATGAGGATGTCGATCGGCCATTCCAGCTCGGCGTACTCCTTGGAGCTGGTGTAACCCAACGGCAAGCTGATGGCTGCCAACAGGATCACCAGTTGCCAGCCCCAGAAACAGAACGCGGCGATTTTCGGCGCAAACAGCTGGGTCTGGCAGGTGCGTTGCACCGAATAGAACGAACTGGCGAACAGGGCGCAGCCGCCGAAAGCGAAGATCACTGCGTTAGTGTGCAGCGGGCGCAGGCGGCCGAAACTGGTCCAGGGTAAATCGAAGTTGAGTTCGGGCCAGACCAACTGGGCGGCGAGAAAAACCCCGAGCCCCATGCCGACGATGCCCCACACCACCGTCATAATGGCGAATTGGCGGACCACCTTGTAGTTGTAGGCGGTACTGATAGAAGTGTTCATGGTTCCCCATCCACGGTTCAGCCGAAGTGAGCGCGCAGCGCGCCCTTCGGCCGGAGTTATAGGCAGACTAAAAGCGAGGCAAGCATGACCAAAGGGCACAAGGCCGGTATTGACGGGGATCAATGGGCGCAATGTGTGCGCGATCATGGATGGCTGTGGGACGTCGCTTCCGGCACCTCTTCGGCGACCTTGATTCTCGCCCACGGCGCCGGTGCGCCGATGGACAGCGACTGGATGACCGACATGGCTGCACGGCTCGCGGCGCAAGGCGTCAACGTGCTTCGTTTCGAGTTTCCGTACATGGCGCAGCGGCGTATCGATGGCGGTAAGCGTCCACCCAACCCGGCGCCGAAACTGCTGGAATGCTGGCGCGAGGTCTATGCCGAAGTGCGACGCCATGTCACCGGGACTCTGGCCGTCGGTGGCAAGTCGATGGGCGGGCGTATGGCCAGTTTGCTGGCTGACGAGTTGGCTGCCGATGCACTGGTATGCCTGGGTTATCCGTTCTACGCGGTGGGTAAACCGGAGAAACCGCGGGTCGAGCATTTGGCGGCGCTGAAAACGCGGACGTTGATCGTGCAGGGAGAGCGGGATGCGTTGGGTAACCGTGAAGCCGTCGAAGGGTATGCCTTGTCACCCAGTATCGAAGTGTTCTGGCTGGTGGCGGGGGATCACGATCTGAAGCCGTTGAAAGCTTCGGGGTTTACCCATGAGCAGCATTTGTCGGCTGCGGCGGGGCGGGTGGCTGCGTTTCTTCAGTAAACGGTAGGTTGCCTATATAGCCTCTTTGCGCGCGCGGCTATTGCTACAGGTCGTCCAGTTCGGGAAAGACAATCTTT
>NZ_RCOB01000123.1:19894-23249 GCF_004307665.1 Pseudomonas sp. Sample_16 | reverse complement strand
TGCGCCCTGGCCATCCTCAACACCGGCGCCCATGTCGACAACGCCAAGACCATCCTCGAAGCCTACAAGGACTTCGAAATCCGCATTCACCAACAGGACCGCGGCGTGCGCCTGGAATTGCTGAACGCCCCCGCCGATGCTTTCGTCGACGGCGAAATGATCGCCAGCACCCGTGAAATGCTGTTCAGCGCCCTGCGCGACATCGTCTACACCGAAAACGAACTCGACAGCCAACGCATCGACCTGAGCACCTCCCAGGGTATCAGCGACTACGTCTTCCACCTGCTGCGCAACGCCCGCACCCTGCGCCCCGGCGTCGAGCCGAAGATCGTGGTGTGCTGGGGCGGCCACTCGATCAACACCGAAGAATACAAATACACCAAGAAAGTCGGCCATGAACTGGGCCTGCGCAGCCTCGACGTCTGCACCGGTTGTGGCCCTGGCGTGATGAAAGGCCCGATGAAAGGCGCCACCATCGCCCACGCGAAACAGCGTATCCATGGCGGTCGTTACCTTGGCCTGACCGAACCGGGGATCATCGCCGCCGAGGCGCCGAACCCGATCGTCAACGAACTGGTGATCCTGCCAGACATCGAAAAACGCCTGGAAGCCTTCGTCCGCGTCGGCCACGGCATCATCATCTTCCCGGGCGGTGCCGGTACGGCGGAAGAATTTCTCTACCTGCTCGGCATCCTGATGCACCCGGACAACGCAGGCCTGCCCTTCCCGGTCATCCTCACCGGGCCTAAACACGCCGCACCGTATCTGGAGCAACTCGACGCCTTCGTCGGCGCCACCCTCGGTGAAGACGCCAAGCAGCATTACCAGATCATCATCGATGACCCGGCAGAAGTCGCCCGGCAGATGACCCTTGGCCTCAAAGCGGTCAAGCAGTTCCGCCGCGAGCGTAACGACGCGTTCCACTTCAACTGGTTGCTGAAAATCGACGAAGGCTTCCAGCGCCCGTTCGACCCAACCCACGAAAACATGGCCAACCTCAAACTGAGCCGCGACCTGCCAGCCCACGAACTGGCCGCCAACCTGCGCCGCGCGTTCTCGGGCATCGTCGCCGGCAACGTCAAGGACAAGGGCATTCGCCTGATCGAACAACACGGCCCCTACCAGATCCGCGGTGACGCCGCGATCATGCAGCCGCTGGACCTGCTGCTCAAAGCCTTCGTTGCCCAACACCGGATGAAACTCCCGGGTGGCGCGGCTTATGTGCCGTGTTATCGCGTGGTTGCCTGACGGTCAAGCAATAGACACAAGCTGAAGCCTTGGCTTCGGCTTGTTGTCTTTGTGGCCACAGAACGCCTGAATGCAATGCCGGGTCGGCCACTCCTCCTGTAGGAGCAAGGCTTGCCCGCGATGACGTAGTATCAGTCGACATCACTGTGGGTTGTCCCACCGTCATCGCGGGCAAGCCTTGCTCCTACAAGGGCGATACGGCAAAAAGCTTCACCGTTGCCCAAAAATGCACAACCGACGAAGAACAAGAGAATCGATTCATGGACCACGTCAACCACATCCTGATCGTTGATGATGACCGCGAAATTCGCGAACTGGTGGGCAACTACCTGAAAAAGAACGGCCTGCGCACCACCCTGGTCGCCGACGGCCGGCACATGCGCAGCTTCCTCGAAACCAATCAGGTCGACCTGATCGTCCTCGACATCATGCTGCCCGGCGATGACGGCCTGGTCCTGTGCCGCGAACTGCGCTCAGGCAAACACAAAGCCACGCCGATCCTGATGCTGACTGCGCGCAATGACGAGACCGACCGCATCCTCGGCCTGGAAATGGGCGCCGACGACTACCTGACCAAACCCTTCGCCGCCCGGGAACTGCTGGCCAGGATCAACGCTGTTCTGCGCCGTACCCGGATGTTGCCACCCAACCTATTAGTCACTGAAACCGGCCGCCTGCTCGGTTTCGGCCGCTGGCGCCTGGATACCACCGCCCGTCACCTGTTGGATGAAGACGATACCCTGGTCGCCCTCAGTGGCGCCGAGTACCGATTGCTTCGCGTGTTCCTCGATCACCCGCAACGGGTGCTGAGCCGAGATCAACTGCTCAACCTGACCCAGGGCCGCGACGCCGACCTGTTCGACCGTTCCATCGACTTGCTGGTCAGCCGCTTGCGCCAGCGACTCAAGGACGATTCACGGGAGTCGACCTACATCAAGACGGTACGCAGCGAGGGCTATGTTTTTTCCTACCCGGTGGAAATGCTTGATGCGCAGGTATAAGCGTTAACCGAAGGTTTTGTATCCGTTTGTATAAGATACTTCCCGGGATACGTAAAAGCCGATTTCGAGCGTTTCAGGCACACATCAGCGATACACCCCGGCGTTTAACTGTGAACACCAGATAGCACGAGCTACTGACCCCCTCACACTTAAGCGCACGGAGAATTACCCATGATCAACTTCTCGAAAGTTTCGTCCCTGGCACTCGGCCTCGCATTGGTGGGCGGTCTTGGCCTGTCGAACCTGGCATCGGCGAATACGTCGAATACCGTTTCCCACAGCCAGATCCAGTCGCTACTGGCAGAAGGCGGTTCGGACCGGTTGCAACAAAATCGCGTGGCCGAAGGGGGTTCTGACCGGCTGATCCAGAACCGCGTGGCCGAAGGTGGCTCTGATCGCCTGATCCAGAACCGCGTGGCCGAAGGGGGTGCCGATCGCCTGATCCAGAACCGCGTAGCCGAAGGGGGTGCCGATCGCCTGCAAGAACTGCGCGAACGCGTCGCCTCGATCCCGAGCAACGCCGTGCGCGGTGGCGTAATCGTCGCCGAAAATCGCGCCGAGTTCGGCTCCAAGTATCAGCGCTACTGATCGCGACTGACCTGACAACACAGTCCCTGTGGGAGCTAGCGCCCACAGGGCTGCCGCATCATCGCCGAAAGATCATTGTTCTCGATAACGACTATGCGTCAGGGTGTTTTCTCATCGCGATGCTCCAGCACTACAGTGGCCACATCTTCTCCCCACCCTCTGGAGCAACACCATGAAAAGCATCATCGGTCTTGGATTCGCCCTCTCGGTTCTCGGCGCTACTTCCGCCATCGCCGCCCCACACGCGACTGCGCCAGCCGTTGCAGCAGCCAAAGTCAGCCAACCGGCCACGCTGAACGTGAATACCGTCGGCGTTGACCAGAAAGACAACCAGGCGAGCAAGCTCTATGTCGCAGAGAACCGCCCCGAGTTCGGCTCCAAATATCAGCGTTATTGATCAACGGCCTTGGGCTGCTTGAAACAGGAAACTCCGCCAAACAAGCGGGGTTTCTGCATTTGTGGTGTGTGGTGTGGCGAGCGAGCTTGCTCGCGCTGGGCTGCGCAGCGGCCCCAGGTTT
>NZ_RCOB01000123.1:0-19794 GCF_004307665.1 Pseudomonas sp. Sample_16 | reverse complement strand
GTTTTTGTGAGCGCTACGCACTCAAGCGCGAGCAAGCTCGCTCGCCACAACGTCATCCCCGAAAGACAACTGGCGAGCAAGCTCTATGTCCCCCGAGTTCGGCTCCAAATATCAGCGTTATTGATCAACGGCCTTGGGCTGCTTGAAACAGGAAACTCCGCCAAACAAGCGGGGTTTCTGCATTTGTGGTGTGTGGTGTGGCGAGCGAGCTTGCTCGCGCTGGGCTGCGCAGCGGCCCCAGGTTTTTGTGAGCGCTACGCACTCAAGCGTGAGAAAGCTCGCTCGCCACAGCGTCATTCCCCGAGCATTTGCGATGTCACCAGACGAGCGGCTAGGGCCTTGGCCTGGCTTGCGACGTCAGTGACCGCCGTACTTTCCCACCACATCCCGCGCAATGGCGGCCCCATGGCGAACAACCGCTCAGCAGTCCGCCCTTCGGCGTCCAGCAGCGCACCGTCTGCTTCGGCGGCAATTCCCAGCGCCAATGGCCCGGGCCGAATCAGCCCACGTGCCAGCAATTGCTGGGGCAATGGCCGCGCCACCCGCCGCCAGTCGTACTCGATGCCGCTGGAGTTGATCAACGCCGCGCCACTGACGACAACCGTTTGCGCTTCACCTCTGCGACGAATACGAATGCTCACGCCACCGTTCGCAGCAGGCTCCAGCCCTTTGAACGATGCGGCTTGAATCCGCAACCGCCCTTCCCCGTGCAAGCGCTCCACCAGTTCGGCGCTCAGGGGTGGCGAGCGGTGGTGATGGCTTTCCCACCATGGTCGCACGTGGCGGACAAACTGTCGGCGCTGCACATCGGTCGCCTGATTCCACAAGCGACCGATATGCGCGCGCACCGTATCCAGCGGCGCTTGCCAGTCGATGCCCTGGGCGATGGCTTCGCGGCAATGTCGACGCAGTTCGCGCATCAACTGGCGAGGTGTGCGGATACTGTGGTCCTGCGCGAGAAAATCCACCCAGGCCGGTGGTTGCCGCCGCACGTGGGGCAGCAAGCCGTGACGGGAAAACACCTCGATCGGCCCGCGATGCCCGGCCTGTTCCAACGACACCACGGCATCGACCATGGTCAGGCCAGAGCCGATGATCAGCACTGTCGACTGTGGATCGAGCTGCTGCATCGCCGCCACATCCCACGGATCGAGCGCCGCCGCGTTCAAGCCACTGGATTGGGTTTGCGGTGTGCGCGCGGCGGGGAACATTCCGGTGGCGAGCACCGCGAACGAGCCCTGCAAGCGCTGGCCGTCGCTCAAATGCAAACGCACCGATTGCGCATCGGTTTGCAGATCCACCACCTCGGCGCGCACATGTTCGACCGTCGAACCGTGCAGAGCGCCCACCACCTGCGCCTCGGCCAGACGCTGCTGCACATACAGGCCGAATATCCCCCGCGGCGGGAACAATTCACTGATCGGCACAGGCTGCTCATCCGATTCCGGCCAGCCACCGGCGGCAATGTATTCGGTCAGCCATTGGGTCAGGTCATCGGCGTTGTCCGGGTCGACGCTCATGCGCGCGGCGTTGCCGTTGAGCGTATGGCCCAGCTCCACAGCGCTGTAGGCCTCGCCGCGGCCAAGTTCGGCGCGCGGTTCGATCACCAGCAAGTTGCGCTTGCCCGGCAGACGCAACAACTGCGCCGCCAACATCGCGCCGCTGAGGCCACCACCGATGATCAGGATGTCCGCGTGACGAATGGCGTCGGGCGCCTGTCCGCTTTGGGTTTCACTCATGCCGTTCTCACTGTTCCCTGTTTACCTGAGTAGACATCATGCAATTCGCCTTGACCAGCAACTCGCTGACGCCACTTGACTGGCTCAAATCACCACGTTACGCACGAACCGCACCGCCACCGATCCATCGTTGCGATAGGAATGCGGTTGGTTACTGGAGAACATGAAAAACTCACCAGCGGCGATCGTGTGCGGTACATCGCCCACCATCACGGTGAGGCAACCTTCGAAGACGTAGAACTGCTCGCTCCAGCCATCGGCATCCGGCTCCGACGGATAATGCTCGCCCGGTTCAAGGCGCCATTCCCACAGTTCGACTTCTCGGGTGGCATTGGCCTTGGCCAGCAATACGGCCTTGCTGCCAGGGATCGTACCGGCCCAGGCCAGTTCGTTGATGCGGCTATGGTCGCGGGCATCGGGCGCCTGGATCAGATCGCTGAACGCCACGTCCAACGCCTCGGCCACACGGTCGAGCGTGGTCAGGCTGACGTTCTTTTCACCGGCTTCGATAGCCACCAGCATGCGGCGGCTGACACCGGACTTTTCCGCCAAAGCACTCTGGCTCATGTCGGCGGCATGACGCAGACGTCGAACGTTCTGGCTGACGTGCTGGAGGACCGAAGCCCGTTGCGTGGAATCTTTGTGCACTATATTGCTCACTTGATGGTGCTGCGCAGTATACTGCCCAACTTCCGGCGCATTGTGCGTCCCCCTCAGGTAGCACGCAAGATCATGACGTCGGCGAACACCTCTCAGAATTCCTCCCGCTTCCTTCGGCTCAGCAAGGCCGAATGCGTACTGGTGTTGATCACCATGGTCTGGGGCGGGACCTTTTTGCTGGTCCAGCATGCGATGACCGTCAGCGGTCCGATGTTTTTCGTCGGCCTGCGCTTTGCCGCTGCCGCCATCATCGTCGCCTTGTTCTCCTGGCGCAGCCTGCGACAACTTACTTTGTTCGAACTCAAGGCCGGCGCCTTTATCGGCGTGGCAATCATGCTCGGTTACGGCTTGCAGACCGTTGGCTTGCAGAGTATTCCCAGCAGCCAGTCGGCGTTCATTACTGCGCTTTACGTGCCTTTTGTACCATTGCTGCAATGGCTGGTGCTGGGCCGTCGACCGGGGCTGATGCCGAGCATCGGGATCATGTTGGCGTTTACCGGATTGATGCTGCTGTCGGGGCCTTCCGGCGCTGAGCTGAATTTCAGCCCCGGTGAAATTGCCACATTGATCAGCGCGATTGCCATTGCGGCGGAGATCATTCTGATCAGCAACTTTGCCGGCCAGGTCGATGTTAAACGCGTGACGGTAGTGCAACTGGCAGTCACTTCCCTGCTGTCGTTCCTGATGGTAGTGCCGACCCAGGAACATATTCCGGACTTCTCCTGGCTACTGTTGTGCAGCGCCTTGGGGTTGGGCGCGGCAAGTGCGGCGATCCAGGTGGCGATGAACTGGGCACAGAAGAGCGTTTCGCCGACCCGCGCTACGTTGATTTATGCCGGCGAGCCGGTGTGGGCCGGGATTGTCGGCCGCATTGCCGGGGAACGTTTGCCGGCGATTGCCTTGCTGGGCGCAGGGTTGATCGTGGCGGCGGTGATTGTCAGTGAGTTGAAGACCAAGGGTAAGGCGGCTGTTGAAATCGAGGACGATCTGGACCGCGAAGCGGAGCATTGATCGTTCCCACGCTTTGCGTGGGAATGCAGCCCGGGACGCTCCGCGTCCCTTTACAGCCGGACTCGGAGCGTCCATTGAGGCACTCCCACGCAAAGCGTGGGAACGATCGGCAAAGCTGTTGCTTGAAACCATGTGAAACAGGCTTTTTCCGTCTACCTTGTAGGATTCTGCGACAGCTTGGCGTTTGGTGATCCGGGAGCTGGCACGTATGATGCTTCACAAACTTCCGCAGATTAGAAGCCTATGTCCCTGATAGTTCTACTGCTTCTGCCTTTCATGGGCAGCTGTCTGGCAGCAGTGCTGCCACACAATGCGCGTAATACCGAATCGCTGCTGGCTGGCCTGGTTGCCCTGATCGGCACCGTCCAGGTCGCCCTCCTGTACCCGCAAATCGCCGATGGCGGCGTGATCCGTGAAGAATTCTTCTGGCTGCCGAGCCTGGGGCTGAATTTCGTCCTGCGCATGGACGGTTTTGCCTGGCTGTTTTCGATGCTGGTGCTGGGCATCGGCGCGCTGGTGTCGCTGTACGCCCGTTACTACATGTCGCCGGATGATCCGGTGCCACGGTTCTTCGCGTTTTTCCTGGCGTTCATGGGGGCCATGCTGGGGCTGGTGATCTCGGGCAACCTGATCCAGATGGTATTTTTCTGGGAGCTGACCAGCCTCTTTTCGTTCCTGTTGATCGGCTACTGGCACCACCGCGCCGATGCGCGGCGTGGCGCCTACATGGCGCTGATGGTCACCGGCGCCGGCGGATTGTGCCTGCTGGCGGGGGTCATGTTGCTCGGCCATGTGGTCGGCAGCTATGACCTGGACAAGGTCCTGGCCGCCGGCGAGCTGATTCGCGCACATGCCCTCTACCCTATCCTGCTCCCCCTGATCCTGATCGGCGCACTGAGCAAAAGTGCGCAGTTCCCCTTCCACTTCTGGCTGCCCCACGCCATGGCGGCGCCGACACCGGTGTCGGCCTATCTGCACTCGGCGACGATGGTCAAGGCCGGTGTGTTTCTGCTGGCGCGGCTGTGGCCTTCGCTGTCCGGCAGTGAAGAATGGTTCTACATCGTCAGCGGCGCCGGGGCCTGCACCCTGTTGCTCGGTGCCTACTGCGCGATGTTCCAGAACGACCTCAAGGGTCTGCTGGCCTATTCGACCATCAGCCACCTGGGCCTGATCACCCTGCTGCTCGGCCTGAACAGCCCGCTGGCCGCCGTCGCCGCGGTGTTCCACATTCTTAACCACGCCACGTTCAAGGCCTCATTGTTCATGGCCGCCGGGATCATCGACCACGAAAGCGGCACCCGCGACATTCGTAAACTCAGCGGCCTGGTCAAACTGATTCCGTTTACCGCAACCCTGGCCATGGTCGCCAGCGCCTCCATGGCCGGCGTGCCATTGCTCAACGGCTTTCTCTCGAAGGAAATGTTCTTCGCCGAAACCGTGTTCATCAACGCCACGGCCTGGGTCGAAGCGACGTTGCCGATCGTCGCGACCATCGCCGGGACCTTCAGCGTCGCCTACTCCCTGCGCTTCACCGTGGATGTGTTCTTCGGCCCGCCCGCCACCGATTTGCCCCACACCCCGCATGAGCCGCCGCGCTGGATGCGCGCGCCGGTCGAGCTGCTGGTGTTCACTTGCCTGGTGGTCGGGATCTTCCCCGCGCAAGTGGTCGGCCCGTTGCTGGCGGCGGCGGCGCAGCCGGTGGTTGGCGGTCAATTGCCGGAGTACAGCCTGGCCATCTGGCATGGCCTGAACGCGCCGATGATCATGAGCCTGATCGCCATGTCCTGTGGTGTGCTGCTCTACCTGCTGTTGCGCAACCAGCTCAAGCGCGGTCGCTTCAGCCATCCGCCGCTGGTGGGTCGATTGAACGGCAAGCGCCTGTTCGAACTGACGCTGGTGCTCAAGATGCACATGGCCCGGCGCCTGGAACGGCGCATCAGTACCAAGCGCCTGCAAACCCAATTGTTCCTGATGGTCCTCGCCGCCGTACTGGCCGGGTTGATTCCGATGCTGCACAGCAGCTTGAGCTGGGGCGACCGGCCGAAAATTCCGGGTTCGATCGTGTTCGTCATCCTCTGGTTGCTGGCGATTGCCTGCGCACTCGGCGCGGCGTATCAGGCCAAGTACCACCGTCTCGCGGCCCTGACCATGGTCAGTGTCTGCGGTCTGATGACCTGTGTGACTTTCGTCTGGTTCTCGGCGCCGGACCTGGCCCTGACACAACTGGTGGTCGAAGTGGTGACCACGGTGCTGATCCTGCTGGGCCTGCGCTGGTTGCCGCGACGGATCGAAGAGGTTTCGCCACTGCCGAGCAGCCTGCGCAAGGCGCGCATCCGGCGTATCCGCGACCTGTTGCTGTCGATCGTGGTCGGCGGCGGCATGGCGTTGCTGTCGTACGCGATGCTGACGCGCCAGACACCCAACGACATTTCTTCGTTCTACCTCAGCCGAGCCTTGCCCGAAGGTGGCGGCAGCAACGTGGTCAACGTCATGCTGGTGGACTTCCGCGGCTTCGATACCCTCGGCGAAATCACCGTACTGGCGGCTGTGGCGCTGACGGTGTTCGCCCTGCTGCGGCGGTTCCGCCCACCGAAAGAAAGCCTGCAATTGCCCGCTCAACAGCGTTTGCTCGCGCCTGACGTGGTCACCGACCTGGTCAACCCGCGTCACGCCAGCGACACCGCGCTCGGCTTCATGATGGTGCCGGCGGTGCTGGTGCGCCTGTTGCTGCCGATTGCGCTGGTGGTGTCGTTCTACCTGTTCATGCGTGGGCACAACCAACCGGGCGGCGGCTTTGTTGCCGGGCTGGTGATGTCGGTGGCGTTCATCCTGCAATACATGGTTGCCGGTACCCAGTGGGTCGAGGCGCAAATGAGCCTGCGGCCGCTGCGCTGGATGAGTGTCGGCTTGCTGTTCGCCACACTCACCGGGCTTGGTGCGATGGTGGTCGGCTATCCGTTCCTGACCACGCATACCTGGCATTTCGACCTGCCGCTACTGGGCGATATTCACCTCGCCAGCGCACTGTTCTTCGACGTTGGCGTGTATGCGGTGGTGGTCGGTTCGACGCTGTTGATCCTCACAGCGCTGGCGCACCAATCGGTCCGCGGTCACAAAACCGCGGCCCAGCCGAAACCCGTCGCCATCAAGGAGGCCGTCTGATGGAAGAAGTCATCGCAATCGCCATCGGCGTCCTGGCCGCGTCCGGCGTCTGGTTGATCCTGCGTCCACGGACGTTCCAGGTGGTCATGGGTCTGTGCCTGCTGTCCTATGGCGTCAACCTGTTCATCTTCAGCATGGGCAGCCTGTTCATCGGCAAAGAGCCGATCATCAAGGACGGCGTACCGCAGGACCTGCTGCACTACACCGATCCCTTGCCGCAAGCGCTGGTGCTGACGGCGATTGTCATCAGTTTCGCCATGACCGCGCTGTTTCTGGTGGTTTTGCTGGCCTCCCGGGGCCTGACCGGCACCGACCATGTGGATGGCCGGGAGCCTAAAGAATGAATGCAATGACGCACCTGATCGCCGCGCCCATCCTGCTACCGCTGCTGACCGCCGCGATCATGCTGATGCTCGGCGAGAAACATCGCCCGCTCAAAGCCAAAATCAATCTGTTTTCCAGCCTGCTCGGACTCGGCATCTCCGTTCTGCTGCTGCAATGGACGCAAACCACTGACGTGCCCGGCTCCATCGGCGTGTACCTGCCGGGTAACTGGCAAGTGCCGTTCGGCCTGGTGCTGGTGGTCGATCGTCTGTCTGCGTTGATGCTGGTGCTCACCGGGATCATCGGCGTCTGCGCCCTGCTGTTCGCCATGGCGCGCTGGGACAGCGCCGGCTCGAGCTTCCACGCGCTGTTCCAGATTCAGTTGATGGGCTTGTATGGCGCGTTCCTCACGGCGGACCTGTTCAACCTGTTCGTGTTCTTCGAGGTGCTGCTGGCCGCTTCTTATGGCCTGATGCTGCATGGGTCGGGTCGGGCGCGGGTGTCTTCGGGGTTGCATTACATCTCGATCAACCTATTGGCCTCGACCCTGTTCCTGATCGGTGCAGCGCTGATCTACGGTGTCACCGGTACCCTGAACATGGCGGACCTGGCACTGAAAATCCCGCTGGTAGCGCAAGCCGATCGCGGACTGCTGCATGCCGGCGCGGGGATTCTGGCGGTAGCGTTCCTGGCCAAGGCCGGCATGTGGCCGTTGAACTTCTGGCTGGTGCCGGCGTATTCATCGGCGAGCGCGCCGGTCGCCGCGATGTTTGCGATCATGACCAAGGTCGGCATCTATACCCTGCTGCGCCTGTGGACGCTGCTGTTTTCCGGACAGGCCGGAGCGTCGGCGTACTTCGGTGGTGACTGGCTGATCTACGGTGGCATGGCAACCATCATTTGCGCAGCGGTGGCGATCATTGCCGCGCAGCGCCTGGAACGCATGGCCAGCCTGAGCATTCTGGTGTCAGCGGGGATTCTGCTGTCGGCCATTGGCTTCGCCCAGCCCAACCTGATTGGCGCGGCATTGTTTTATCTGGTCAGTTCGACCCTGGCCTTGAGCGCGCTGTTCCTGCTGGCCGAGTTGATCGAACGTTCGCGCTCGGCCAACGAAATCCCGCTGGAGGATGAAAACGAGATGCTGCCGCGGCCGCTGGAATCGCTGCATCCGGCCAAAGGCATCAACCTCGACGACGACCGCAAAGCCGTGGTCGGCCAAGTGATTCCATGGACCATGGCATTTCTCGGCCTGAGCTTCATCGCCTGCGCCTTGCTGATCATCGGCATGCCGCCGCTGTCCGGGTTCATCGGTAAACTGAGCCTGCTCAGCGCCCTGCTCAATCCCATGGGTTTGGGCAATGGCAGTGAAGCGCCGATCTCGAATGCCGCATGGGGTTTGCTGGCATTGCTGATTCTTTCCGGGCTGGCCTCGCTGCTGGCTTTTTCGCGGCTGGGCATCCAGCGTTTCTGGACCCCGGCAGAACGGCCATCGCCCGTGCTGCGGCGCTTGGAGTGCGTGCCGATTTTCGCCCTGCTGGGGTTGAGCATTGCGCTGACCTTCCAGGCCGAGCCGCTGTTGCGTTATACCCAGGCAGCCGCCCACGCCTTGAACAACCCTCAGCAGTACGTGATGGCCGTGCTCGGCACCCGCGCGGTGCCAAGTCCGCAAGCCAGGGCTGCGCTGCTGGAGGTTCAACCATGAAGCGTCTGTTTCCTGCGCCGTGGTTGTCACTGGCCCTGTGGCTGTTGTGGCTGGCGCTGAACCTGTCGATGAGCCCCGGCAACCTGCTGCTGGGCGCCGTGCTTGGGGTCTGTGCGCCACTGATGATGCGCAAGTTGCGCCCGCTGCCGATCCGCATTCGCCGACCGGGGGTGATCCTGCGCCTGTTCCTGGTGGTGGGGCGTGATGTGCTGGCGTCCAACCTGGCCGTGGCCTGGGGTGTGCTGAATGCCGGCCGCCGTCCGCCCCGCTCACACTTCGTGAAAGTGCCGCTGGACCTGCGCGATGCCAATGGCCTGGCCGCGCTGTCGATGATCTGCACCGTGGTGCCCGGCACAGTCTGGTCGGAACTGGCGCTGGACCGCAGCATTTTGTTGCTGCACGTTTTCGATCTGGATGACGAAGCGCAATTCATTGAACACTTCAAGGTGACTTACGAGCGCCCGCTGATGGAGATCTTCGAATGAGTCCCCTGCTGTCGAACGCGATTTTGCTCAGCCTGTTCCTGTTTTCCGTGGCGATGATCCTTACGCTTATCCGCCTGTTCAAAGGTCCGTCAGCCCAGGATCGGGTTCTGGCGCTGGATTATCTGTACATCATCGCGATGCTGATGATGCTGACCCTGGGCATTCGCTATGCCAGTGACACGTATTTTGAAGCGGCGCTGTTGATCGCGCTGTTTGGCTTCGTCGGCTCGTTTGCACTGGCGAAATTCCTGCTGCGCGGCGAGGTGATCGAATGAACGCAGAACTGTCTCTCTGGGTGGAAATTCCGGTGGCTATCCTGCTGGTGCTCGGCGGCCTGTTCGCGCTGATTGGCGCCACGGGATTACTGCGCATGAAGGATTACTTCCAGCGCATGCATCCGCCGGCCCTGGCTTCGACGTTGGGCGCATGGTGCGTGGCCTTGGCTTCGATCATCTACTTTTCGGCGTTGAAGTCCACGCCGGTGCTGCATGCCTGGCTGATCCCGATCCTGCTGGCGATCACCGTACCGGTCACGACATTGTTACTGGCGCGAGCGGCGCTCTTTCGCAAGCGCATGGCCGGGGATGATGTGCCGGCCGAGGTTTCGAGTCGGCGGACGGAAAACACGTAGGAGCGAGGCTACAGGTTGGCTGTTCAGATCCAGGCCACCGCCAACAGCCCGCCTCCCAACACCACACATAACGGCGAGTAAACCCAGGTATCCCACCGGGCAAACCTGGAACCTTTTATCTCCTTGAAAAAACCCACCAGCTCCGAATCGCCAATGGCCCGGGCGAACAGCAACAGCGCAATCGCACTGATGACCCACTGCAACACTTGATGGTGCACCTGCGGCAACCACCAGCCGACTCGCAAACACACCAACAGGGCTATCACCATCAAGGCTGCCGCCACCATTAGCGTGAGCCAGCCTCGCGGCTTGAAGGCCGGGCGCATTGGCTTGCCGCCTTCCTGAGGCACTTGAGGAACGGCCGCCACCGACGCCCATTCGCCGCCGAACGCCCAATAAACGTGTACCAGAGCAATCACCGCAAATATCGTCACCAGCCATTGAGCCAACGCAAAGGTCATGGTTGAAGATCCTTGAAAGGGATTTGGTCAAATCATCCTAGCCGGCTTTTCTTGATGTGCACGACCGCTGGTACGCAAGCTGATAAACGAGGGGGCAACACGCAACTTTCAAAAAGCTTTGCGAACAAGCCCACGTCCACTTCAGATCCAGGTCGACGCAATTTCTGGTCCCCTGAAACCAATGTGGGAGCGGGCTTGTTCGCGAAGGCGGTTGCGGACTCACACTTTATTTGAGCTCGGCAGACACCTTGTCCGCCACCTCCTTCGGCACCCACGCTTTCCACACGTCGGGATGCTTCTTCATGAAATCCTCGGCCGCCTGACGCGGCGCGGTGTGTTTTTCGCTCATTTCAGCCAGGGCTTTGTTCAACGGTTCGATCGGAAAATCAACCTTGGCGAAGAACTCGGCAATCTGCGGGTATTGCTTCTGGAACGGCGTGGACACGCCAATGGACAGCTTGGAGGGCAGCGACCGGGTCGGTTGCGGATTGGGGTTATCGGCGTCAGTCAGGGTCTTCCAGGCTTCGGCGTCGAATGGCGGCTCTTCCAGCTGGATCAGTTTGAAACGACCGAGCAGCGGCGTCGGTGACCAGTAATAGAACAGCACCGGTTTGCCCCGGCGAATCGAAGAACTGATTTCGGCGTCCAGCGCCGCCCCCGAACCGCTGCGGAAGTTCACATAGCTGTCGTCCAACCCATAGGCCTTGAGCTTCTGCTTGTTGACCACTTCCGACGTCCAGCCAATCGGGCTGTTGAGGAAGCGCCCCTTGTTCGGGGTTTCCGGGTCCTTGAACACGTCCTTGTACCTGGGCAGGTCGCTGACACTGCGCAAGTCCGGCGCCATCGGCTTGATGCCCTTGGCCGGATCACCCTTGATCACGTATTCCGGCACCCACCAGCCTTCGGTGGCCCCCTTGACCGTATCGCCGAGGCTCGCGACCTTGCCCTCGGCCTCGGCCTTGACCCACACCGGACTGCGCCCGGCCCACTCTTCGCCAATCACCTGGATGTCATTGTTGGCCAGGGCGGTTTCCAGGGTAATGGTCGTACCCGGCAAGGTGTCGGTCGGCAGTCCATACCCCTTCTCGACAATGATCCGCAGAATGTCGGTAATCAGGCTGCCGCTTTCCCAGTTCAGGTCGGCGAAATGTATAGGCGCCTGAGCGGCCAGTACCGGAACGGGTGATGTCATCAAACCGCAAGTGGCCAGAAGCGCAGCCAGCAACCGTCGAAAACCTTTCATGCTTTTGCACCTCGCGCTGTTCACAGCAATCGCAGGATGGCCTGGCAGAAGACCGCAAAGCCTCTGAATAATCAGTCAACTGACTGTAGTAGAGGTTCCTGCTTTCGAGGGGCATGGATCAATTTTCGGAAGTTTCCTGCAAGCGCGCCAGTTCTCTTCTGACCATGCTGGCGTACTCCGCCGGCCGCAGCGCGTAGATCTGTGACGCCACCCAATTCAGCCAGGCGCCCTGCAGCACAGCTTTGTGCTCGAACAATCGCAAGGCTTCAGCTTGTGCGCCAGCCTGGTTCTGTTGGTGAAAGTCGGCCCGGTTCCGGGTCATTACTCGCTGGCCTTGAATGTCACCAGTTCGCCCTTGCGCCATTTGGCTGCCTTGGCGGTTACCGCTTTGAGGGTTTTGGTCAGGCCTTCCTGCAACTGCTGGTGGGCGGCAAACACCGTGACCACGCTATGACCTTCCTTGAACAGAATGGCCTGACCATCGGCGGTGGTGACAAAGGCATAGTCGCCCAGGCCATAGACCGTCAGTTTGATTTCGCGAAACTTGATTTCCAGCTTGCCGCCTTCACGGCTGGGCAACACCGATGCGCTGAAATGATCGCCGACCTTGAGCTTGAGTCCGGGTTTGTCGTCCACCACCAATGCTGATTCGGTATCGATCTCGGCCACATAAATGCCTTCGGCACTCTGTTCGGTGATGTAGACGAAACGTGACTGGAACAGTTTTACCAGCTTCGCGCGCAAATCACCCAGAACGAACAACGCATGCATATCAAGATTACTTACTGCCAAGGAAACATCCCCACATCTAAAAATGATGCCGCACGCGGAAAAGGCGCACAGCCGAAAAAGGCGGCAATGCCGAAAATGCAACCGAAAGACCCGGGTTGAAAGCCTGAACGAGTAGAGGACTCATCCATCACGAGACTTGAGCAGACTACTGGAACATCGCTCGTGTCGCCTTGCCTGGCATTCGTCAAAGGTTGAAGGAAAACGCCTTTCTTACAGCCAGAGAAATACGGACTATCAACTTCAGGGAAAAAACTCTTAAAAAAAAGCACTTTTCTGACATATCGCCAGCCGAAAATTGCTTTAGATAACCATCAATCACCCACCAGTGATGCCGATTCTAGAGCAGCGATGCTCATTGAGACTACCCATAACGACGTACATACGTCGGCAAAACAACGAAAAGGACTTCATATGTGCACACTGACACACTTCGCCCACCCACAGATTCCCAGCGCCGGTACTTCTTCAACCCCGTATCCGGCGGCGTTGCCGCACTGTGATGCTCATCGAGCACCCAGGTTTCAGGTGATCCTGGCCGGGAATGCGTTCTTCCATATAAAAGAAATTTCCACGGGGCATGTAAGAGGTTTCCGTGGCGATCATAACGAAGCTTGCGCCCTCGCCCGCGCGCTTGAGACGCCCACTTGACTCCCTTTGCCGCACCGCAGCCTTCAAACGTTTCGTCGTGCCGGCGACTTAACTCAGCCGCCGGCCCGCAACTGCTGCCATACTGCCGAACCCATTAAACGCGTCCCGCCAAAGAGGACGACGTTGAACATAACAATATATTTCCAAGGGAAGGCTGCTACGTGACGGAATTTGATATCGGTGAGTTTTTTATCCGGGGCGAAGCCAGAGAAGTTGAGGGCGAGTTCCAGGCGGTGATTGTCATGCGTGCCAAGCCACCGCAAAAAGCCGTGACCTATCATCAGGTCGAAAAAGATCGCTGGTTCAAAACCCCTGAAGTCGCCGCCATCGCTGCGCAGGAGTCCGCTCGGGAACTAAAGGCTGCCGTCGACGCCGGTGCATTGAAAGCCTGATAGCCGGTTTTATGCCGTCTATGCTCATTGCTGCGTTTGAACATCGCTTTCGAACTTACTGGAGCACGGCTTGCTCAGAGGTAATGGAGCCGAAGCTCAGTGCTCGTACGCGACCGATTATCAGCAAGGAGATGAAGATGGAATCACCGACCCACGACTTGAAAGGTTTGTTCGACCAGCTCGGCCTGGACTCCACCCAGAAAGCTATCGACGATTTCATTGCCAGCCATTCGCCGCTGCCCGATGACAAGAAGCTCATTGATGCCGAGTTCTGGACACCGCAGCAGGCCAGTTTCCTCAAAGAACAACTGCGCGAAGACGCCGACTGGGCGCGGGTGGTCGACGACCTCAACCTGCGCATGCACCAGGTTCACTAGCGGCATGGGTGCTGGCTGCCACGGGCTCGGCTTTCTACTGTGCCAACCAGGCAGCCTTGCACGCCTGCGCTTGCACTAGCGCGGTTTTTCCGGCCTGTAACCCAGGCGCAACCCACCCCAATGCCGCCCCTTGAGCATGATCGGCACTGACAGGTCATGCATCAGCTCACCGGTGTCACGGGTGTAGGTTTGTAGCAACACTGGTTGCTGATGGCTGCCACAGCGGATCCCCGTGCGGTCAGCAAATTTGCGTTTGGTTCGGTTGTGCACGGTATCGACCTCGGCATCGCCTGTCAGTGGCTGGCTGAAAACCGCGTTGTGGGTCGGCACGTAGCCCTGCTGAGTGCAGGCGATGGCGAACACCAGTCCTTCATGACGCGGCAACAACGGTTCCTGAATACTCGGCAAGACCTGATCGGTGTAGCGGTCGAAACGAGTCTGGAACTTCGCCGGACTGGTGTTGGGGATCGCCTGATAATTTCGATCGAACAGGTCATCGACGCTTATCCGGCCTGCATCAATGTCCGCTTCGAAACGCGCGGCAATCTGGCTGGCACCCTCCCGGGCCAGGTCATAGATACGCTGGTGATAGTCATCCAGACCCACTTCAGCCAGGCGTTCGCTGATGGTTTCGGCCTGGCCTTCCATCTGTACCGCGGCCTCGGCGAGGCGCCGGGTCTGCTGGTCGCTGATCGCCAGGTCACCGCGCATCTGTTCAATGGCGTGAAACAAGCTATCGAGTTGCTCGCGATTGGTGTCGGCGCCGCGGGCGATTTCCCCAACCTGATTCTCGACGCTGGCGGCCAGGCGGGCGATGTTTTCCAGTTGCTGACCGGTGTGCTCGACCTGCTCGACACCGCTGTCCAGGTCGCTGGACAGCTGACGGATCTGTTCCACCACCTGGGCGGTGCGTTGCCGGATATCGGCCACCATTTCGCCGACCTCTCCAGTCGCCGCCGCTGTTCGCGCAGCGAGACCGCGGACTTCGTCGGCGACCACCGCGAAACCACGGCCGTGCTCTCCAGCCCTTGCCGCTTCGATTGCAGCGTTCAACGCCAGCAGGTTGGTCTGGCTGGCGATGGACTGAATCACCAGGGTAACGCGCTGGATATCATCGCTGCGCAGGCTCAAGGCTTCGATCAATTCACGACTGCTGTTGGCGCGCTGGCTGAGCTGGTGCATGCGCGCAATCGACTCGATCAACTCGGCGCGCCCCACTGCACCACTCTGATGAGCCTCACTGGCAGCACTCAACGCCTCGCGACTGAGCATCGACGTGGCTTGTTCGGTAGCGATCATGACCTCAGCGTTACTGACGATTTGTGCGGCAGCGCCGAGTTGCGATTGCAGCTTGTCGGCCAACTGCTTGACCGAAAAGGCCACGCCAGCGGCTGACAGCGCATTGTGACTGGTGGTGTAGGAGAGATCGCGAGTCAGCGTGGAAATGGCACTGGCTGTATCAAGGGGCGCGGCTTGGGGCGTTGCGCGTGAACGCAGGCGAGGCAGCCAGATGATCAGCACAGCCAACGGCAGCCCAAGGTAAAGCGACCATCCTGCCAATGTCATGCCACACAGCAACAAGATCAGGGCGATACTTTGCAGGGTCGGTGCGAACCAGCGGTTTTTCGGCAGAAATACTGGTGCAGGCACGGCCGCAACCAGAGACTCGTCTCTCGTCATCGTTGTCACCCCAAACATCTTCTAATTGTTGTCTTCGCATTAAACGCCACTATAGGGCCATTATCTATGAGCCTTTAGTCGTGGACGTTGCAGTAGATCAATAGACGTGAGGGATTTCTGTAGACGTCGAAAAGCAAGATCGCAGCCTTCTGCAGCGCCTGCTCGGGTTCACTTGAACCTGTAGGCGCTGCCGAAGGCTGCGATCTTTTCAAAGGCAGCCCGATTTAATGGGCTACCCCGCAGAATCAGGCCTGACGCTGGTGCTTGTCGATTTGCTCGTGACGCTCTTGAGCTTCGATGCAGTACTTGGTGGTCGGACTGATCAGCAGACGCTTGAGGCCGATTGCCTCGCCGCTGTCGTCGCACCAGCCGAAGCTGTCTTCCTTGATGCGTTCAAGGGCTTGTTCCAACTGAGGCAGCATACGCTGGTCGCGATCGATCGCGTTCACCAGCCAGGTACGCTCTTCTTCGACGGAAGCCGCGTCAGCCGGATCGGCCGGAGTATCCAGGCTTTCAATGGCGATGCGGTTCTGTTCGATGCGCTCATGGGTTTCGACTTTCATGTTCTGCAACAGCTCAGTGAAAAAAGCGTGTTGCTCGGCGTTCATGTAGTCATCCGCCGGCATGGCCAGCAACTTGTCCTTTGTCATTGATATCTCTATAAAAAAACGTGCATTAAGGCGAATTAGGGAGCGTTCCGGCAGACCGGTACAGGTCTTCGGAAAGGCGCCGTTTATACCAAGCGCCACCCGGCACTCAATTTACGAGGGGCGGCAGTCTAAGGCCGAGTCGAGGCCTCAGCAACTGAAAAGACAGCGAATTTGTCCGACAAAGCCACGAAAATGCTCTATGGCAGGCATCGAGGTGGCTATCGGAGTGCGTTTATAGCAAGAAATTCAATCCAGCACAGGTATATAGAAGATAAACGGCTGCGTTTGCCTGTCCCTGAAGCGCAGACAAGGTGGGCGCCCGAACGGGTCTGCGCTGAATCGCCACATAAACGAACGCCATCGCGAGATGGCTCGCGATGGCGCGGTACAGCACCGACAAGGATGGGATTACATTAACAAGGCGATCAGGATGATGATCGGGATCGGTACGCCGAGAAAGAACAGCAGTAATGAACGCATGATGATGCTCCTGATTTAACGATTCGTAGTGGTGGTTACATAGTCGTCGGCTTCCAGGTACACAACGGCATCCCGGCGACGACCACCGAACGTTGCGGCCAGGCTGGCAAAGAATGCACCCGCCAACAGCGCGACAAACATCCAAAGGGTGCTCCAGGCCGCGACCTTGGCAGCGGTGTCTGCCGCCTCTTGCGCGGCCTGCTTGGCATCGGCCACCGCTTTTTGCGTGCGGGCATAGACTTCATCGACACGACGCTCCGCGTCGGCCTGGGTCAGGTTGGTCCGCTGTGCGACCAATTGCGCCAGGTAGGTACGGTCTTCGGCAGACAGTTGCCCGTCGCTCAAGGAGCGCACGAAGATGCGGGTCACGGTGCCACGGGCGGCATCATCACTGACGGCAGCCGGACGATCATCGCGAAACAGTCTGTCGATGTAATAACCGTATTGATCACTGTTGGTGTTGGCAGCCGCCGTGCCCGCCGCTTGCGTGGCAGCACTGGCGGCGCCACCGACGACTTGCGCCCCGGCTTGCACGCCACCACTGACCACACTGCTGACCGAACCGGCCACCAGCGTTGCAGTCACCAGCGTCGCCACGCACCAAGCCAGAAAACCGTGGGCAGTGTCACGGAAGTAAACTTCATCGGTGTGCATGAAGGCCCATTTCACCCGCAGCCGTCCGGCGATGTAACCACCGAGCCCCGATGCAACGATTTGCGTGAAGGCCAACCAGACAATCGTCGAAACGCCAAGGGTCTTGGCGCTCACACCTTCATTGGCCCACGGCGAAACCGCGGAGAACCCGAGGCCAAAACCGAGCAGCACGAGGATCAGCGACAACGCCGCGGCAGCGGCGGCCCCGGCGAAAATCGCCCCCCATGACACACCCGAAAGCGTGCTCGCCTCATCTACGGCAGGATAGAAACCATCAGAGGATCTATTCATTGTTTTGTCGCTCCAGGCAGAAAAATGGTGTTACAACTCTCGAAATAGCAATTGCAGACACCGTGCCAGCCGCGCACCTGGAATAAATCCTTGTTTTTCAACGTGATAAAAAGTTTGAACTTCGCAGCTTCTTGCAATATGCAACGAACGGGCAGACTCAGCGGGTTTTATGCATTGAAGCGTCCATGAACTTTTATTTAGAAAGCCTGCGATCATTTCTTGGCAAAATGCTGCACAACGTTGTGAACATTTCATCAGGCCAGCCCCATGACCCGCATCTTGACCATTGAAGACGACGCCGTGACCGCCCGTGAAATCGTCGCTGAATTGAGCAGCCACGGCCTCGACGTCGACTGGGTCGACAACGGCCGTGAAGGGCTGGAACGAGCGGTCAGCGGCAACTATGACCTGATCACCCTCGACCGCATGCTGCCCGAACTCGACGGCCTGGCGATTGTGACCACGCTACGATCCATGGGTGTCGCCACGCCAATCCTGATGATCAGCGCCCTTTCCGACGTCGATGAGCGCGTGCGCGGTTTGCGCGCCGGTGGCGATGACTACCTGACCAAACCCTTCGCCACCGATGAGATGGCTGCCCGGGTCGAAGTCCTGCTGCGTCGGCAGAACACCGGCACCGCCCAGGCCACCACGTTACGGGTAGCGGATCTGGAACTGAACCTGATCAGCCACGAAGCCAGCCGCGACGGGCAATTGCTCACGCTGTTGCCCACCGAATACAAACTGCTGGAATTCCTCATGCGCAACACTGGGCAGATCCTGTCGCGGATGATGATTTTCGAAGAAGTCTGGGGTTATCACTTCGACCCCGGCACCAACCTGATCGACGTACACATTGGCCGCTTGCGCAAAAAGATCGACCCACCTGGCAATGTCCCCTTGATTCGAACCGTGCGAGGCTCGGGTTATGTCATTGCCGAACCCGTCTAAAGGCTGGCGCTCTTCCAGCAGTCGCTTGCTCGCGCTCTACAGTGCGCTGTTCGTGGTCTGGAGCGGCATTCTCATGGGCGTCATGTACTTCGAGGTATCCGCCTACCTCGACAACCTGGCCAAGCATTCGCTGATGCAGCGTCAGCATCTGTTTTCGCGATTCCAGGGCGAACAACTGGTGGACGCGCTCGCCGTCAGCATGACCTTCGATATCCGCGGCATCGACGGTTATGGCCTGTTCGATCAGCAGCACCGATATCTGAGCGGCGCCCTGGACCACATCCCCCGTGGCCTGCCGCTGGACGGCAAGATCCACATGCTCAGCGATTGCGCCGACTCCGACGACCCGACGCTGCCCAATGACAGCTGCGATGCCGTGGCGACCCAGACCCGCGACGGCCTGTTGCTGGTGCTGGTGCGTGACAACGGTTCGCTGTTTGCCGTCACCCGGATCATTCTGCACGCGCTGTTCTGGGGTGTGACCCTGACCATCCTGCCGGGCATCGTCGGTTGGCATTTGTTGCGTCGCCGCCCGCTTCGGCGGATCCGCGCGATTCAGGCCAGCGCCGAAGCCATCGTCGCCGGCGACCTCACCCGACGCTTGCCGCTGTCCAATCGCCGGGATGAACTGGACATGCTTGCGGCCATCGTCAACGCCATGCTCGAACGCATCGAGCGCCTGATGCATGAGGTCAAAGGCGTGTGCGACAACATCGCCCATGACCTGCGCACGCCACTTACGCGCTTGCGCGCGCAGCTTTACCGCATGCAACAACAAGCCGGTGAAGGTACGCCGCAAGCGGCGCAACTGGATCTGGTGCTGGGCGAAGCCGACACGCTGATGGCGCGGTTTCGTGGCCTGCTGCGGATTTCCGAACTGGAGGATCGCCAGCGCCGCTCCGGCTTCGTGCAACTGGACCCGGTGTCGTTGTTGCGAGAGTTGCATGAGTTTTATCTGCCCTTGGCAGAGGACGACGGCCTGACGTTCGAGCTGCAACTGCCTGAATCATTGCCGCCACTCAATGGCGACCGCGCCTTGCTGTTCGAAGCGCTGGCCAACCTGTTGAGCAACTCGATCAAATTCACCCCGCCAGGCGGCCAGGTGATTTTGCGCGGGATCAATCATGACGGACATACCCGCATCGAAGTGCTCGATTCCGGGCCAGGCATTCCCGAAGCCGAACGCGAAGCCGTGTTCCAGCGTTTTTATCGCGCCGAAGCGGGCAATCTGAAAAGCGGTTTCGGCCTGGGCCTGTCGATCGTCGCAGCCATCGCAAGCCTGCATGGGTTTGCGCTGGAGGTGGGTAACAGTGAACTGGGTGGAGCGCGGCTGGTGCTCGATTGTCGGGAGAGTTTGATTACCCCCTCATGATCGTTCCCACGCTCCGCGTGGCAATGCACCCTCATGATCGTTCCCACGCTCCGCGTGGGAATGCAGCCTGGGACGCTCCGCGTCCCTTT
>NZ_RCOB01000108.1:136307-141997 GCF_004307665.1 Pseudomonas sp. Sample_16 | reverse complement strand
TGGATTGAGGCGCACGGTTCTGGGGTTGGGCCCCGGAGTTGAACGACGTCATCGCAGTATCTCCTCACACAAAGCGGGTGATGGCCTCAGGCGGAGGCTCTTGTTATTGCCATCGTTCTCACGCTGGAGACGGGCTTTGTAATGACAGAGCAATTGCCATGCCTAAATTTGAATGCACGTTCAATAACTCCTAAAAACGACGTCGGAATGTGTCTATATATGACGCGCGGCGAGTAGGGGTTAAGAGTGCCATCAGGCGAGACAAGTGCTCTGCCCCGTTGCGTGTGAGCAAATCGGTAGCACTTGTGGGAACAGGGCTGGGAGCTTTTGCAAAGAGTGTCACCACAGGCGCAGGTGACGAGTGGTCAGCTTCGTTTTTCATACCTGACCGGGCAGTCACGATTTACCTGTTAGCGACGCGCCAAAAGGTGGCGCCTTTTAAATCGAGTGTTCATTTAGCGCGCAGTTTTGACTGGTCTGGCGCTATCGCTGGCAAGCCAGCTCCCACAGGAATTTATGGTGTGACCAAGACATCAGCTACACCAGAGAATCTGTGGGAGCTGACTTGCCAGGCCTCACAGGCATGATGGTGTGACCAAGGTGTCAGCTACACCAGAGAACCTGTGAGAGCTGGCTTGCCATTCCCACAGGCAATGATGGTGTGACCAAGATGTCAGCTACACCAGAGAACCTGTGGGAGCTGGCTTGCCAGCGATTGGGGTCACCTCGGTTTCAGCATTCCACGGCGCTCACCGCCAACCCACCCCGTGATGTCTCCTTGTATTTGTCATGCATATCGGCACCGGTATCACGCATGGTGCGAATCACCCGGTCCAGCGAAATGAAATGCTGACCATCACCGCGCAGAGCCATCTGCGCGGCGTTGATTGCCTTGACCGCGGCAATCGCATTGCGCTCGATGCACGGCACCTGCACCAGGCCGCCCACCGGATCGCAGGTCAACCCAAGATTGTGCTCCAGACCGATTTCCGCCGCGTTGCACAGTTGCTCCGGTGTTGCGCCGAGGATTTCCGCCAGCCCTGCCGCCGCCATGGCGCAAGCCGAACCGACTTCACCCTGGCAGCCGACTTCGGCACCGGAGATCGAAGCGTTCTTCTTGCAGAGAATCCCGACCGCTGCCGCGCCGAGGAAGTAATCGACGACATTGGCGTCGGTCACGTCTTCGCTGAATTTCATGAAGTAGTGCAGCACCGCCGGGATGATTCCCGCCGCGCCATTGGTCGGCGCCGTGACCATGCGCCCGCCGGCGGCGTTTTCTTCGTTGACCGCGAGGGCGAACAGGTTGACCCACTCCATGGCGCTGAGAGTGGAGCCGATCACGTTGGGCTTGTTCAGTTCCTGCAAGCTGCGATGCAACTTGGCCGCGCGCCGCCGCACGTTCAGGCCACCGGGCAGAATGCCCTCGTGCTTGAGGCCGTGTTCGACGCAATCCTGCATGGCGCGCCACAGCGTCATCAGGCCGCTGCGGATCTCCTCTTCGCTGCGCCAGACCTTTTCGTTGGCCAGCATCAATTGCGCCACGCGCAGGTTGTGCTTCTTGCACAGTTCCAACAGCTCGGCGGCGCTGGAAAAGTCGTACGGCAACACCGTGCGATCAAGGTCGACGACTCCGCTGGAGGCCTGTGCCTCGTCGACGACGAAACCGCCGCCGACCGAATAGTAGGTGTCACGATGCAACTCGCCTTCATCGCCTTCGACAACCAGGGTCATGGCGTTGGGATGGAACGGCAGGTTTTCGTCAATCAGGCGCATGTCCCGAGCCCAGATGAACGGCACCGACAGGCGTCCGTCGAGCAACAGCGTGTCGGTCTCGCGCAAGGTGGCGATGCGGATGCCGATTTGCGACGGATCGATCGCGTCCGGCCACTCGCCCATCAAACCCATGATCACTGCGTTGTCGCTGCCGTGACCAATGCCGGTGGCGGACAAAGAACCATAGAGCTGAACTTCAACGCGCCGCACTTGCTCAAGCAGTCCCCGCTCGCGCAAACCCTGGACGAACAGCGCCGCCGCGCGCATCGGCCCCACGGTGTGCGAACTGGAAGGGCCGATGCCGATTTTGAACAGGTCGAAAACACTGATAGCCATTACTGCCGGACTCCTGGATGTGCCAACTCCAGGCGCAAAAGCGCCCGGTGACGGAGCTGCTACGCTCAAGCTGCAATCCGTCAGGATGGCCGCATCATCAGGCTTTTGACGTGTCGTTCGACGTCTCACACCGACGCACTCATGTCCACGAACGCCGCGTGTCTTTTACGTCGCGAATTCGCCGTTTTTTTGCGACTCAGACGGACAAAAGAGCCCGAAAAAAGCTGTAAACGACGTCACTGACACTGGATGCGACCATCCCTGTACTGGTTACGACGCACCCTGTAGGCGTCAGATTTTCACTGGTACATGATCGTATCGACTCGATTGCAAGGCGCCGTGGTAGAGCTGTCTCCAAAACGCCATCCAACCGCAACCTATAAGTGCGGTGGTCCAATCGGAACACTGCCAAAAAAAACACCAAGGAGTCCATCCATGAAAGGTTCTTCGTCGTTGTTGTTGGCCGTCATGCTTAGTCTGCCGGTTCTGGCGCAAGCCGCCGAACCGGCCCAATGCAGCACCGTAAACTTCTCGGATGTCGGCTGGACCGACATCACAGCAACGACCGCGACCACCAGCGTCGTGCTCAACGCCCTCGGCTACAAGACCAAGACCACCATGATTTCCGTGCCCGTGACCTACAAGTCTCTGGCCGACGGCAAGAACATGGACGTGTTCCTGGGCAACTGGATGCCGACCATGGAAAACGACATCAAGGCCTACCGCGAGGCCGGCACCGTAGAAACCGTACGCACCAACCTCAAGGGTGCCAAATACACCCTCGCCGTTCCCCAGGCCCTGTACGACAAAGGGCTGCATGATTTCGCCGACATCGCCAAATTCAAGAAAGAACTCGACGGCAAGATCTACGGCATCGAGCCGGGCAACGACGGTAACCGGCTGATCCAGAGTATGATCGACAAGAACGCCTTCGGCCTGAAAGACGCCGGTTTCAAGGTCGTCGAGTCCAGCGAGGCGGGCATGCTGTCGCAAGTCGACCGCGCACAGAAACGCGACACCGCCGTGGTGTTTCTGGGCTGGGCTCCGCACCCGATGAACAAACGTTTCAAGATTCAATACCTGACCGGCGGCGACGACTTCTTCGGCCCCGACTTTGGCGCCGCTACCGTGGCGACCAACACCCGCAAAGGCTACGCCGAAGAATGCAGCAACGTCGGTCAGCTGCTGAAAAACCTCGAGTTCACCGTCGACATGGAAAGTGAACTGATGGGCAACATCCTGGACGACAAAATGAAGCCTGACGCGGCCGCCAAGGCCTGGCTGAAAAAGAATCCCCAGGTGCTCGATACCTGGCTCGCTGGCGTGACCACCATTGACGGTAAACCTGGCCTGGACGCCGTGAAAGCCAAGCTGAATCAGTAATCGCTTACGCCGGGCGGGCTAGCCCGCCCGGGCTGTTTATTTCCTTGCATGCGGACGTTCACTACCATGCTGATTGATCAGAAAATACCTTTAGGCCAGTACATTGCAGGCTTCGTTGAATGGTTGACGCAACACGGCGCCAACACCTTCGACGCAATTGCCGTGTCACTGGAAACGATGATCCACGGCGTGACGTTTGCGCTGACCTGGTTCAACCCGCTGGTCTTGATCGGCCTGATCGCACTACTGGCACACTTCATCCAGCGCAAATGGGGGCTGACCGCCTTCGTCATTGCTTCCTTCCTGCTGATCCTCAACCTGGGATACTGGCAGGAAACCATGGAAACCCTCGCCCAGGTGCTGTTCGCCACCCTGGTCTGCGTGTTGATCGGCGTGCCGTTGGGCATCGTCGCCGCGCATAAACCGATGTTCTACACCATGATGCGTCCTGTACTCGATCTGATGCAGACCGTACCGACCTTCGTGTACCTCATTCCTACCTTGACCCTCTTCGGTCTGGGTGTGGTCCCGGGCCTGATCTCGACGGTGGTGTTCGCGATTGCCGCGCCCATCCGCCTCACTTACCTGGGTATCCGCGATGTGCCGCAAGAACTGATGGACGCCGGCAAGGCCTTTGGCTGCTCGCGTCGCCAACTGCTCACACGGATCGAATTGCCCCACGCCATGCCGAGCATCGCAGCCGGCATCACCCAGTGCATCATGCTGTCGCTGTCGATGGTAGTGATCGCGGCACTGGTGGGCGCCGACGGACTCGGCAAACCGGTGGTCAACGCACTGAACACTGCTGATATCGCCCTGGGCTTCGAAGCAGGCCTGGCGATCGTACTGCTGGCGATCATGCTCGACCGTATCTGCAAACAACCCGACGCCAAAGTAGGGGGTGACGCATGAGCATTATTCGCTTCGAAGACGTCGACGTGATCTTCACCAAAGATCCGCGCGAAGCACTGAAACTTCTCGACCAGGGCCTGACCCGCAGCGAGATCCTGAAAAAGACCGGGCAGATCGTCGGCGTCGAAAAGGCCAGCCTGGATATCGAAAAAGGTGAAATCTGCGTCCTGATGGGCTTGTCCGGCTCAGGCAAGTCCAGCCTGCTGCGTTGCATCAACGGCCTCAACACCGTCAGCCGCGGAAAGTTGTTCGTCGAGCACGAAGGCAAGCAGATCAACATTGCCTCCTGCTCCGCCGCCGAACTGAAAATGATGCGCACCAAGCGCATCGCGATGGTGTTCCAGAAGTTCGCCCTGATGCCTTGGCTGACGGTGCGCGAGAACATCAGTTTCGGCCTGGAAATGCAGGGTCGTCCGGAGAAGGAACGCAAGAAACTGGTCGATGAAAAACTCGAACTGGTAGGCCTGACCCAGTGGCGCAACAAGAAACCCGATGAGCTGTCAGGCGGTATGCAGCAGCGCGTGGGCCTGGCCCGTGCGCTGGCGATGGACGCCGATATCCTGCTGATGGACGAACCGTTCTCGGCACTCGACCCGCTGATCCGTCAGGGCCTGCAAGACGAACTGCTGGAGCTGCAACGCAAGCTGAGCAAAACCATCGTGTTCGTGAGCCACGACCTCGACGAAGCCCTGAAGCTCGGTAGCCGTATTGCGATCATGAAAGACGGCCGGATCATCCAGTACAGCAAGCCGGAAGAAATCGTCCTCAACCCGGCGGACGACTATGTGCGGACCTTCGTGGCCCACACCAACCCGTTGAACGTGCTGTGTGGTCGCAGCCTGATGCGCACCCTGGACAACTGCAAACGCATCAACGGTTCGGTGTGTCTCGATCCGGGCGGCGATTCGTGGCTGGACCTGGCTGAAGGCAACACCATCAAGGGGGCTCGCCAGAACGGCTCGGCGCTGGACTTGCAGAACTGGATCCCGGGGCAGGCAGTCGAAGGCCTGGGTCGCCGACCGACGCTGGTGGATTCGAATATCGGCATGCGTGATGCGCTGCAGATCCGCTATCAAACGGGCAACAAGCTGGTCTTGCACGACAACAACAAAGTGGTCGGCATCCTTGGCGACAGCGAGCTATACCACGCACTGCTCGGCAAGAACCTGGGGTAAGGCAACTGACACAAAAACGCCGCGAGAGATCGCGGCGTTTTTGTTAGTACAGATAAATGACCTGGAATACTGACAACTGTGGCGAGGGAGCTTGCTCCCGCTGGGCTGCGA
>NZ_RCOB01000108.1:130797-136297 GCF_004307665.1 Pseudomonas sp. Sample_16 | reverse complement strand
ATGACCTGGAATACTGACAACTGTGGCGAGGGAGCTTGCTCCCGCTGGGCTGCGAAGCGGCCCCATAACCAGAGACTGCGCTAGTTCAGACAGACCCCGTGAACCGGATTTACGACTGCTTCGCTGCCGAGCGGGAGCAAGCTCCCTCGCCACACAGGTCTGCGGTGCATTGATTGCACCGCAGCGCCTCACACCTTAGCTATTTTTGATCGTTCCCACGTTCTGCATGGAAACGATCATGACCTGGAATACTGACAACTGTGGCGAGGGAGCTTGCTCCCGCTGGGCTGCGAAGCGGCCCCATAACCAGAGACTGCGCTAGTTCAGACAGACCCCGTGAACCGGATTTACGACTGCTTCGCTGCCGAGCGGGAGCAAGCTCCCTCGCCACACAGGTCTGCGGTGCATTGATTGCACCGCAGCGCCTCACACCTTAGCTATAGACCCGGCCAAGCAGCTGCCGATGGCTTTCGAACTGATCGAGTACGTCCCGTGTGATCTGCTCCTGGGTGAAGCCCATCAGGTCGTAGTCCTGGCTGCCGTTGTGCAGGTACACCTCGGCGCGGTAATAACGCTGACGCGCCTCATCAGACTGGGCCGATTCAGTCGGCGTTGCCAGATAGCCGTCCAGGCTGACTTCGTAGACAAACGGATTGCCCTCTTCCATCTCGACCCGCACACCCATGCAACGCTTGGACTTGCCCAGCAGCGTCTGCACTTGCAGGCCTTGCGCACGCATTTGCGTGGTCGCGTCCTGCAAGGCCGGCGTCACATGCTTGTCCATGAAACGCTGGACCACCGACTGGCTCGGCTGCAGGTCCAGTTGGGTCAGGCGCTCGCTGAAGCCACGGCGACCGCGCGCGGCCAACTCCGCTTGCTCCTGTTCGATCTGCACGTCCTGGCGCATGGCCTTGTGCAGGCCGAACATGAAGCACACCAGCACCACCGAGAACGGCAGACCGGCCAGCACCACCATGGTTTGCATGGCTTCGAAGTTACCGGCGAACAACAGGCCGATGGTCACCAGAGTGATCACTACCGACCAGAAGATCCGCAACCAGTGCGGCGCATCTTCGTCGACGTTACCGCCCTTGCAGGAAAGATTCGCCATCATCACCGCGCCGGAATCCGCCGGGGTCAGGAACAGCACGAAACCGACGAAAATCGACACGCCGATCACAACCTTCGACGCCGGGTAGTGCTCCAGCAACTGGTAGATCGCCATGGACGGCTGTTCCAGCGCCGTTTTCCCAAGCTCTACCGCCCCATGGTTCATCACCAGGTCCAGGGCCGAGTTACCGAAGATCGACAGCCATGCCAGGGTGAAGCCCAGTGGAATCAGCAACACGCCGGCCACCAGTTCACGCACGGTACGCCCACGGGAAATGCGCGCGATGAACATGCCTACGAATGGCGCCCAGGAAATCCACCAGGCCCAGTAGAACAAGGTCCACAGGCCCAACCAACGGTCGGACTTGGCACTGTCGCCTTCGTACACATACAGATCGAATGTCTTGAGTACCACGCCATTGAGGTAGTCACCGACGTTCTGCACGAAGCCGTTGAGCAGATGCAGGGTCGGGCCGAACAGCAGCACGAAAATCAGCAAGCCGCTGAACAGAACGATGTTGAGGTTGGACAGGCGACGAATACCGTTTTCCACGCCCGACACGGCAGCAATCGTTGCCACGGTGCTCATCACAATGATCACGATCAGCAGATTGGTATTGCTGTGCTCCATGCCGAACAGGTTTTCCAGGCCCGACGATACCTGCAGCGAACCAATCCCCAGGTTCGTCACCAACCCTAGCAGGGTGACGAACATGCCAAAGCCGTCCACCGCATGACCGGCGGCACCCTTGACCCAACGCTCGCCCACCAGCGGATACAGCGCCGAACGCAATGCCAGCGGCTGGTTATGACGGTACGCAAAATAGGCAACGGCCAGCCCCACCAGCGCATAGATCGCCCAGCCATGCAGGCCCCAGTGCAGGAACGTCAGCTGAACCGCCTGACGCGCCGCAAGGTTGCTGGCGGCTACGCCTTCCGGCGGGTTGAAGTAATGGTCCAGAGGCTCGGATGCGCCAAAGTACAACAGCGAAATGCCGATACCGGAAGAAAACAGCATCCCCGCCCAGGCGCCGTAGCTGAAATCCGGGGTATCGTCCTTGCTGCCCAGTTTCAGTTTGCCGTAGGACGAAAAAGCCAGGCCCACCACGAAAATCAGATAGGCGGCGATCACCACCATGTAATACCAGCCAAAGCTGCGTGACAGCCAGGCTTGCGCTGTACCGAGCATTCGACCGGCCTCTTGCGGGGCGATGATCAGAATGGCGGTCAACAACAGAATCAACGCGGTGGAGGTGTAGAACACCCAACCGTTGACCGTCACCTTCTCGGGTGGGGTCTTTATTAGTGAGGCAGAACTCATGGCACAGATGCTCCGGGCAGTGCGGGAGAAGATCACAAGGCAGCGCGTGACCCGACCAATCGGTTAGTTGGCAGCCGACCAGCGGGTGTTATAAAGACACCCCGAAAAAGCCCGAAACCCCAAAAGCGCCGTGGCGTATAGGTTTCGAGCCGTTTTAGATGTCGGTTTTTCGTCATTTATGCGTAGGAAAAATCTGTAAGCAGCGACGAATTGTCGCAGATCTTATTCTTTGTTGATTGAACGTTCAATCAAAACAAAATAGACTGGCCCTCAGTCCGACAGACGTTTTGCGTCTGCCGGAAGGCCTAAGGAGATGTGCAAGATGCCCAAGGTCGGTATGCAACCCATCCGCCGCCAGCAATTGATCGAAGCCACTTTGCTGGCCGTCGATCAGGTCGGAATGGGGGACGCCAGCATTGCGCTGATCGCCCGTTTGGCCGGTGTCTCGAATGGCATCATCAGTCACTATTTTCAGGACAAGAATGGCCTGATCGCCGCCACCATGGGGTACCTGATGACGGTCCTGAGCGAGAACGTCACCGCGCGCCGACAGGCGCTGAAAGATGACAGCCCGCGAGCGCATCTGCAGGTGATCATCGAAGGCAACTTCGACGCCAGCCAGGTCAATGGCCCGGCAATGAAAACCTGGTTGGCCTTCTGGGCAACCAGCATGCACCAACCGTCTTTGCACAGGTTGCAGCGGATCAACGATCACCGTCTGTATTCCAACCTGTGCTGCCAGTTCCGCCGCGTGTTGCCGCTCAATGATGCGCGCACCGCCGCCCGCGGCCTGGCAGCGTTGATTGACGGTTTGTGGTTGCGCGGCGCGCTGTCGGGAGACGCTTTCGACACCGAGCAGGCGCAACAGATCGCTTACGAATACATGGATATCCAACTGGCCAAGCGGGTGAGTTAGAGCACACATAGAACGCTCAACCACCGGACCGCGCCAATCACTGATGCACTTGCGAGGACTTTATGGCCCGTTTCGAACTGCAAAAACTCTACATCGATGGTGCGTACAGCGACGCCAGCAGCGACGCCACTTTCGAAGCCATCAACCCGGCTAACGGTGAAGTCCTCGCAAAAGTCCAACGTGCTACCTTCGACGACGTTGAGCGTGCCGTCGTCAGCGCCGAAAAGGGCCAGAAGATCTGGGCTGCCATGACCGCCATGGAGCGTTCGCGCATCCTGCGTCGCGCCGTGGAAATCCTGCGTGAACGCAACGATGAACTGGCTGCCCTGGAAACCCTGGACACCGGCAAGGCCTACTCCGAAACCCGTTACGTCGACATCGTTACCGGTGCCGACGTGCTGGAATACTACGCAGGCCTGGTGCCGGCCATCGAGGGCGAGCAGATTCCGCTGCGCACCACGTCGTTCGTGTACACCCGTCGCGAACCGCTGGGCGTGGTGGCCGGTATCGGCGCCTGGAACTACCCGATCCAGATCGCCCTGTGGAAATCCGCACCAGCCCTGGCGGCCGGTAACGCGATGATCTTCAAGCCAAGCGAAGTCACTTCGCTGACCACCCTGAAACTGGCCGAGATCTACACCGAGGCCGGCGTGCCGAACGGCGTGTTCAACGTCCTGACCGGCAGCGGCCGTGAAGTCGGCACCTGGCTGACCGAGCACCCGCGCATCGAGAAAGTCTCGTTCACCGGCGGCACCGACACCGGCAAGAAAGTCATGGCCAGCGCTTCGAGCTCTTCGCTCAAGGACGTGACCATGGAACTGGGCGGCAAGTCGCCGCTGATCATCTGCGACGACGCCGACCTCGATCGCGCCGCCGACACCGCGATGATGGCCAACTTCTACAGTTCCGGCCAGGTCTGCACCAACGGCACTCGCGTGTTCGTACCGGCGCACCTCAAAGCGGCTTTCGAAGCCAAAATCGTTGAACGCGTTGCGCGCATCCGCATCGGTAACCCGCAAGACGAAAACACCAACTTCGGTCCGCTGGTGAGCTTCGCCCACATGGAAAGCGTGCTGGGCTACATCGCCAAGGGCAAGGAAGAAGGTGCCCGTCTGCTGTGCGGCGGCCAGCGTCTGACTGACGGTGAATTCGCCAAAGGTGCGTTTGTCGCGCCGACCGTGTTCACCGACTGCACCGACGACATGACCATCGTGCGTGAAGAAATCTTCGGCCCGGTGATGGCGATCCTCTCCTACGAAACCGAAGAAGAAGTGATCCGCCGCGCCAACGACACCGACTTCGGCCTGGCCGCCGGTATCGTCACCAAGGACCTGAACCGCGCGCACCGCGTGATTCATCAACTGGAAGCCGGTATCTGCTGGATCAACGCCTGGGGCGAGTCCGACGCGAAAATGCCGGTCGGTGGCTACAAGCAGTCGGGTGTCGGCCGTGAGAACGGCATCAGCTCGCTGAACAACTTCACCCGCATCAAATCGGTACAGGTCGAGCTGGGCGATTACGTCTCGGTGTTCTGATCTGACGCAGTTCTGAAGTTGCGGCCCTTGTGGTGAGGGAGCTTGCTCGCGCTGGGCTGCGAAGCGGCCCCAACTTCAGACACCGCGTTCATGCAGACACAACACAGTCGCTGACATTGCGACTGCTGCGCAGCCGAGCGGGAGCAAGCTCCCTCGCCACAACGATCGGCAACTCGGCGCGCGACCTGAACCAACATCAAAGAGGGTGCATTCAATGTCCCAAGAATTCGACTACATCATCATCGGTGCCGGCTCGGCCGGTAACACCCTGGCGACCCGTCTGACCGAAGACGCAGGCGTCACCGTCCTGCTGCTCGAAGCCGGCGGCCCGGACTACCGTTTCGACTTCCGCACGCAAATGCCTGCGGCGCTGGCGTTTCCACTGCAAGGCCGTCGTTACAACTGGGCGTACGAAACCGATCCAGAGCCACACATGGACGGACGTCGCATGGAGTGCGGTCGCGGCAAGGGTCTGGGCGGTTCCTCGCTGATCAACGGCATGTGCTACATCCGCGGCAACGCCATGGACTACGACGGCTGGGCAAAACTGCCAGGCCTGGAAGACTGGTCGTACCTGGACTGCCTGCCCTATTTCCGTAAAGCGGAAACCCGCGACAT
>NZ_RCOB01000108.1:0-130697 GCF_004307665.1 Pseudomonas sp. Sample_16 | reverse complement strand
ACTGGTCGTACCTGGACTGCCTGCCCTATTTCCGTAAAGCGGAAACCCGCGACATTGGCCCGAACGACTACCACGGTGGCGACGGTCCGGTCAGCGTGACCACGCCAAAAGCCGGCAACAACCCGCTGTTCCACGCCATGGTCGAAGCCGGCGTGCAGGCCGGTTACCCGCGCACCGAAGACTTGAACGGTTATCAGCAGGAAGGCTTCGGTCCGATGGACCGCACCGTAACGCCGAAAGGCCGTCGTGCCTCCACCGCTCGCGGTTACCTGGACGTGGCCAAAAAGCGTTCGACCCTGACCATCGTTACCCACGCCCTGACCGACAAGATCCTGTTCGAAGGCAAGCGTGCGGTCGGCGTGCGTTACCTGGTCGGCGACGCCGAAGAACGCGTTGAAGTCAAAGCACGCAAGGAAGTGCTGCTGTGCTCCGGCGCCATCGCTTCGCCGCAGATTCTGCAGCGTTCCGGCGTCGGCCCGGCCGAGTTGCTGAACAAGCTCGACATTCCGGTGGTCCACGACCTGCCGGGCGTCGGTGAAAACCTGCAGGACCACCTTGAGCTGTACCTGCAATACGCCTGCACCCAACCGGTCTCGCTGTACCCGTCGTTGCTCTGGTACAACCAGCCGGCGATCGGTGCCGAGTGGTTGTTCAACGGCACCGGTATCGGCGCCAGCAACCAGTTCGAAGCCGGCGGTTTCATCCGTACCCGTCCGGAATTCGAATGGCCGAACATCCAGTACCACTTCCTGCCGGTGGCGATTAACTACAACGGCAGCAACGGTGTGAAAGAGCACGGTTTCCAGGCGCACATGGGCTCCATGCGTTCGCCGAGCCGCGGGCGCATCCAGGCCAAATCCAAGGACCCGCGCCAGCACCCGAGCATCCTGTTCAACTACATGGCCACCGAGCAGGACTGGCAGGAATTCCGCGACGGCATCCGCCTGACCCGTGAAATCATGCAGCAACCTGCACTGGACGCCTTCCGCGGTCGCGAAATCAGCCCGGGCATCGAGGTGCAAACCGACGAGCAACTGGACAAGTTCATCCGCGAACACGCCGAAACCGCGTTCCACCCGTCCTGCTCGTGCAAGATGGGCACCGACGAGATGGCCGTGGTCGATGGCGAAGGTCGTGTACATGGCCTGCAAGGCCTGCGCGTGGTCGATGCCTCGATCATGCCGATCATCACCACCGGCAACCTCAACGCGCCGACGATCATGATGGCCGAGAAAATCGCCGACAAGATCCGTGGCCGCAAGCCGTTGCCACGCAGCACTGCCACTTACTACGTGGCGGGTGGCGCACCGGTGAAGGGCAAGCCAATGCGTGAAGTTACCCAGACCGCTTAAGACGCTCCACCGCACCCTGATCGTTCCCACGCTCTGCGTGGGAACGCAGCCCGGGACGCTCCGCGTCCCAAAGCGTGACGCGGAGCGTCACAAGAGGCGTTTCCACGCAGAGCTAGGGAACGATCATCAATCTGCTCCCTCCTTGATCCCACCCCCCGCACAGGCCTACTCTAGCGCCACGCAATCGTTTCGCTCCTCCCCCTCGCAACACCGCTTCGCCGTCACTCCATACCAAGGAGGTTCCCGAATGTTCGATTTCCAACCCCAGCTCATGCAGCGTTTTGCTGCGTTGCGCACGGGCGCTGAATTCTTTTCCCTGCGTTACGTGCGCGAGTCCGGCCAGTACCTGTCGGTACGCAAGAACGTCGCCGAGCCACCGAGCCTGAGCCGTGACGAAGGGGCGATGCTGACTGCCCGGGTCAATGGCGTCGAAGCCTACGCCGCGACCAATGACCTATCGCAACAAGGCCTGCAAGCCGCGCTCGAACGCGCCGAACAGCAGGCTCGCCGGCTCAAGCCTCATGCCTTGCTGGACCTGCGCGAACAAGGCGTTTCCAGCGACCGAGCCGATTACTTTTCACCGAACCTCGACCAGCCCTTCCCGTCCCTGAGTGACTGCTACGCATTGCTCAGCGCCGAATCCGCTTCCGTGCCCAAGGACGATCGCCTGGTGAACTGGCAGGTGAGCATCGGCATCACCAATGTCGAGCAGATTTACCTCAACAGTGCCGGCGCCGAACTGCGTCAGGCCCAGCGCTTCGTCTACCCCGGTCTTGATGTCACCGCCTACGACGGCAACGACAGCCAGACCCGAACGCTCGGCCGGGAAAACTTCGGCCAACAGGGTGGCTTTGATGTCATCAGCCGCTGCGGACTGATTGGCGCGGGGGTAAAAGTTGCCGATCAAGCCCTGCAGTTGCTGCTGGCGCCGAACACACCGCAAGGTCCGCGCGACCTGCTGCTGATGCCCGACCAGATGATGTTGCAGATCCACGAATCCATCGGCCACCCGCTGGAACTGGACCGTATCCTCGGCGACGAACGCAATTACGCCGGCACCAGTTTCGTCAAGGCTGAAGACTTCGGTCACCTGCAGTACGGCTCGAAGTTACTCAACGTGACCTTCGACCCGGACATCCCCGAGCAGCTCGCCAGCTACGGCCATGACGACGACGGCACGCCGGCCAGCAAACAATTCCTGATCCGCGAAGGCCGGTTGCTGCGCCCATTGGGCGGCGCGCTGTCGCAATTTCGCGCCGGCATGGACGGCGTCGCCAACAGCCGCGCCTGCGGCTGGAACCGTCCGCCGATCGATCGCATGGCCAACCTCAACATCGAACCGGGCGATCAGCCGCTGGAGCAACTGATCGGCGGCATCGAGCACGGCATTCTGATGAGCACCAACCGCTCATGGTCCATCGACGATGCGCGCAACAAATTCCAGTTCGGCTGCGAATGGGGCCAATTGATTGAAAACGGCGAACTCAAAGGCGTGGTGAAGAATCCCAATTACCGGGCGATCTCCGCGCAGTTCTGGAAGAGCCTCAGCGCCGTCGGCGATGCCAACACTGTCAAGGTCCTCGGCACGCCGAATTGCGGCAAGGGTGAACCGAATCAGGTGATCCGCGTCGGTCACGCTTCGCCGGCCTGCGTATTCAGCAACGTTGATGTATTTGGGGGGGACGCCTGATGAGCACTGCGAAATCTCAGGTCGAATCATTCAAGGCCCTGGTCGCCGGATTGCGCGCAGCCCTGCGCGAACCGGAACAGTTCACCCTCAGCTACGCCGCCGAGTCATCGGCCTTTGTGCGTTTCAACCACGCCAAGGTGCGGCAGGCCGGGCAAGTGCAGCAGGCGAGCATCGGTTTGAAGCTGATCAACGATGGCCGTCACGCCGACCTGCAAATCACCCTGGCGGACGATCCGGCAGTCGACCTTCAGCGTCTGACCGAAGGCCTGCAACAGCTGCGTGAAACCTTACCGCTGCTGCCCAAGGATCCGTACCTGCTGCTCAACTACAACGGCTGGCAAAGCAAGAACGTGCAGGAACAACCGTTGCCGGACACCGAGCAGGTGGTCGCCGAAATCACCCAAGCCGCTGAAGGCCTGGATCTGGTCGGTTTCTATGCCGCCGGGCCGATCAGCCGAGGCTTTGCCAGTTCCGCTGGCGCGTTCGGCTGGCATCAGGCCAACAGCTTCAACTTCGATTTCAGCCTGTTCCATGAAAACGGCCAGGCAGTGAAGGCCAGCTATGCCGGGCATCACTGGAGCAGCGAAGGTTTTGCCAAGCGTTTTCAGCTGGCTCGCGAACAACTTGAGTTTCTCGGGCGACCGCTGCGCACATTGGCGCCCGGTCAGTACCGCGCTTATCTCGCCCCCGCCGCGCTGGAAGAAATCATGGGCATGCTGTGCTGGGGCGGTTTTTCCGCGCAGTCGATTGCCAGCAAAAGCAGCCCATTGCAGAAGCTCTATGGCGGCGATCAACACTTCAGCCCGCTGGTCTCGCTGGAGGAAAAGGTCAGCGGTTCGCTGAGCCCGGCGTTCTCGGATGAAGGTTATCCGCGCAGCGATCTCAAATTGATCGTCGAGGGCCAGGCCGGCGCACAACTGGTCGGTTCACGCAGCGCCGCCGAATACGGCTTGACCGCCAACGGCGCCAGCGGCGGCGAATCGCCGAGTGCGTTGGATTTGAAGGCCGGTGATTTACCCGAAGCAGACGTCCTCAGGCAGCTCGGTACCGGTTTGTACATCAGCAACCTGTGGTATCTGAACTTCTCGGATCAACCGGCGGCACGCCTGACCGGCATGACCCGCTTCGCGACCTTCTGGGTGGAGAACGGCGAGATACAGGCGCCGGTCAGCACCATGCGTTTCGATGACAGCGCTTTCAGCCTGCTCGGTTCGCAGCTGGAAGCGCTGACCCGGGAGCGCGAGTTGCTGTTGTCGGCCAGTACCTACAGCCAACGCGCGACGGCCTCGGCGTTGTTGCCGGGGGCGCTTGTCAGCCGGTTGACCTTGACCCTCTGAACCTGCTCGTTCCCACGCTCTGCGTGGGAATGCAGGCCGTGACGCTCCGCGTCCCAAAGCGTGACGCAGAGCGTCACAAGAGGCATTCCCACGCAGAGCGTGGGAACGATCATTACCGACAACCAGAGGTCCCATGCCCAACCGCCCGCCTCTCGATCCTGTCACCGCCCGCTGGGTGCCTTGGGTCGTCGCCATCGCGTTTTTCATGCAGTCCCTCGACGGGACGATCCTCAACACCGCCCTGCCAGCCATGGCCCGGGACCTGGCGGAAGATCCGCTGCGCATGCAAGGCGTGATCATTGCCTACATGCTCACCGTCGCATTGCTCATCCCCGCCTCGGGCTGGATCGCCGACCGCTTCGGCACCCGGAAAATCTTCTTCAGCGCGATTCTGCTGTTCAGCCTCGGCTCGCTGCTCTGCGCATTGTCGACCAGCCTGACCCAGTTGATCGGCGCCCGGATCATCCAGGGCCTGGGCGGCGCTCTGATGCTGCCGGTCGGGCGGCTGGTGGTGCTGCGCGCTTACCCGCGTTCGGAACTGGTGCGGATCATGGGCTTCATCACCATTCCCGGCCTGCTCGGCCCGCTGATCGGCCCGACCATGGGCGGCTGGATGGTGCAGTTTTTGACCTGGCACTGGATCTTCCTGATCAACCTGCCGGTGGGCCTGATTGGTTGCTACGCCGTGTGGAAATTCATCCCTGACCTGCGCGGCTCCGAGCGTACGCGCTTCGATAGCCTGGGGTTCTTGCTGTTCGGTGCGGCGATGATCCTGATCACCATCGCCATGGAAGGCCTGGGCGAACTGCACCTGCCGCACCTGCGGGTGATGTTGCTGTTGTTCGCCGGCATGGCGTGCCTGGCGGCGTATTGGCTGCGCGCCGGGCATATCGAGAATCCACTGTTTGCGCCATCGCTGTTCAAGACCCGGACCTTTGCCGTCGGTATCCTCGGCAACCTGTTCGCTCGCCTGGGTAGTGGCGCGCTGCCGTTCCTGGTGCCTTTGCTGCTGCAAGTGGCGTTGGGGTATTCGCCGTCCCAGGCCGGGATGAGCATGCTGCCGCTGGCAGCGGCGGCAATGATCGCCAAGTGGGTGGCGCGGCCGCTGATTGAACGTCTGGGCTACCGCATCGTGCTGACCGGCAACACCCTGGCACTGGGCATCATGTTGGCGAGCATGGGCCTGGTCAGCGAACAGACGCCTTATTGGCTGCTGCTGTGCCTGCTGGCGATCCTTGGCGCGATCAACTCTTTGCAGTTCACGGCGATGAACACCGTGACGTTGATCGACCTCGACGACGCCAGCGCCAGCAGCGGCAACAGTCTGCTATCGGTGGTCGCGCAATTGTCCCTGAGCCTGGGCGTGGCCTGTGCCGGTGCGTTGCTCGGCGGGTTTAGCGCGCAAATCGGAAAAGACGGCGTGGACACGGTTCTGGGCGCGTTCCAGCTCACATTCGTGACGGTGGGAATCATGGCCATGCTGGCGGCTACGATCTTCTCCCAACTCTCGAGAGAAGACGGACGGCGAGTCAAACGTCCGGAAGAACACATCGAGCCTTAGGGCTAAAGGCCATCGGACTGGTACACTGCGCGACATTTTGTTTTGCAGGCCAGTCCCGTGACCACCATCGCCACCGAATTTAATACTTTGCCGCTGTCCGCCGCCATGCTGGCTAACCTCGACTCCCTCGGTTATGCCCAGATGACGCCGATCCAGGCGCAAAGCTTGCCGGTGATCCTCAAGGGAATGGACCTGATCGCCCAGGCCAAGACCGGCAGCGGCAAAACCGCAGCCTTTGGCATCGGCCTGCTGAACCCGATCAATCCGCGCTACTTCGGCTGCCAGGCACTGATCCTGTGCCCGACCCGCGAGCTGGCCGACCAGGTCGCCAAGGAAATCCGTCGCCTGGCCCGTGCCGAAGACAACATCAAGGTCCTGACCCTGTGCGGCGGCGTGTCCCTCGGCCCGCAGATCGCTTCGCTGGAACACGGCGCGCACATCATCGTCGGCACGCCGGGGCGCATCCAGCAGCACCTGCGCAAGGGTTCGCTAGTCCTGCACGGCCTGAACACGCTGATTCTCGACGAAGCCGACCGCATGCTCGACATGGGTTTCTACGACTCCATCGAAGAAATCATCATGCAAGCCCCGGAGCGCCGCCAGACCCTGCTGTTCTCCGCCACGTACCCGGTGGGCATCAAGCAACTGGCCTCGAAGTTCATGCGCAACCCGCAGCAAGTGAAAGCCGAGGCGTTCCACGACGACACGCAGATCGAGCAGCGCTTCTACGAAATCTCTCCGGAAGAGCGCATGAGCGCCGTGACCAAGGTCCTCGGCCACTTCCGCCCGGCGTCCTGCGTCGCGTTCTGCTTCACCAAACAGCAGGTCCAGGAAACCGTCGACCACCTGACGGCCAAAGGCATTTCCGCGGTCGGGCTGCACGGCGACCTGGAACAGCGTGACCGCGATCAGGTGCTGGCCATGTTCGCCAACCGCAGCACCTCGGTACTGGTGGCCACCGATGTCGCAGCCCGCGGCCTTGATATCGATTCCCTGGACATGGTGATCAACGTCGAGCTGGCCCGCGATTCGGAAATCCACATCCACCGCGTCGGCCGTACCGGTCGTGCCGGTGAGAAAGGCATCGCCATCAGCCTGGTGGCGCCGTCCGAAGCCCAGCGTGCGCAAGCGATCGAACAGTTGCAGAAATCGCCGCTGACCTGGGATCAGGTGGACAACCTGACCAATCAGGGCGGCGGCCCACTGCTGCCGCAGATGAGCACCCTGTGCATCGGTGCTGGCCGCAAAGACAAGGTTCGGCCAGGCGACATTCTCGGCGCACTGACCGGTGATGCCGGCATCCCGGGTGCCCAGGTCGGCAAGATCGCGATTTTTGACTTCCAGGCTTACGTGGCCGTGGAACGCGGGATCGCCAAGCAGGCCTTGCAGCGCCTTAACGACGGCAAGATCAAAGGCCGCTCGCTGCGCGTGCGTATCCTGTGACCCTGATCATTCCCACGCTCCGCGTGGGAATGCATCCCGTGACGCTGCGCGTCACATGACGGCGGACGCAGAGCGTCCATGGCGGCATTCCCACGCAGAGCGTGGGAATGATCGAGAACAGTTGAGGACACCGTTTTGCGCTCTACCGAAGTCGTGATCATTGGCGCTGGCGCCGCAGGGTTGATGTGTGCGCTGACCGCCGCCGGGCGCGGGCGCAAGGTGTTGTTGCTTGACCATGCCAACAAGGCCGGCAAGAAAATCCTGATGTCGGGCGGTGGCCGCTGCAATTTCACCAACATGTACACCGAGCCGAGCAATTTCCTGTCGCAGAACGCGCATTTCTGCAAATCGGCGCTCGCCCGCTATACCCAATGGGATTTCATCGGCATGGTTGCCAAGCACGGCGTGCCGTATCACGAGAAAAAACTCGGTCAGTTGTTCTGCGACAACAAGTCCAGCGACATCCTGCAAATGCTGCTCGACGAGTGCGATCAGGTTGGTGTCAGCCTGCACCTGGACACGTCGATCCAGAGCATCGAGAAACTCGAGAAGGGCTATTTGCTCGATACCACCCTCGGTCAGGTGACGTGCGAATCGCTGGTGATCGCCACGGGCGGCCTGTCGATCCCAACCCTGGGCGCCACCGGTTTCGGCTACCAGGTGGCCAGGCAATTCGGCCACGAACTGCTGCCCACCCGCGCCGGCCTGGTCCCGTTCACCATCACTGATCAACTAAAGGAACTGTGCAGCGAACTGTCCGGTACCTCGGTGGATTGCCTGGTGAGCTGCAACGACCAAAGCTTTCGCGAGAACATTCTGTTCACTCACCGCGGCCTCAGTGGTCCGGCGATTTTGCAGATTTCTTCGTTCTGGGAATCCGGCGATACGGTCGAGATCAACCTGATGCCCGACCATGACGCAGCGCACTGGTTGCAACAGCAACAGGCCGAACGTCCCAACAGCGAGCTGAAAACCCTGCTCGGGGAAATCTTCACCAAGAAGATGGCCAACCTGTTGGCGGACAACTGGTTCGTCTCCAAACCGATGAAGCAGTACACCCACTCAGAAATCGCCGCCATCGCCGAAAAACTGGCGAGCTGGAAAGTCGTACCTGCCGGCACCGAAGGCTATCGCACCGCCGAAGTGACGCTCGGTGGCGTGAATACCAACGAAGTGTCGTCCAAGACCATGGAATCGCTGAAAAGCCCGGGCCTGTATTTCATTGGCGAAGTGCTGGACGTGACCGGGCATCTGGGCGGCTTCAACTTCCAGTGGGCGTGGGCTTCCGGCTACGCGGCCGCACAGTACGTCTGACGACCGTCTTTCAAATGTGAAGCACCATCCCTGTGGGAGCTGGCTTGCCAGCGATGAGGCCAGTACATCCGACATCTTTATTGACTGTCAGTCCACTATCGCTGGCAAGCCAGCTCCCACAGGGTTCTTTGTTGACTTTAAAGAATGCGCTCGGCGGAGGATCTCAAAGGAACAAATTTTGCTGCCCAATGTGATCGGCGCCATTGCGTCGGCGTCATTAGTGGCTCAATTTAGCGTCATTGCCTCGGAAGGCCTTCGCATTTCATGTCATCGACTTCATTCCGTCAGTCTCTGCGTCGCCTTTGGGCGCTGGATAAATTCAGTTACAGCGTGCGGGTGTTCATCGCCCTGACCGGTACCATGGCGCTGTGTTGGTATCAGGATGAAATGGGGCTGCTGATCCCGTTGTTCCTCGGGATTATCGCCAGCGCCCTGGCTGAAACCGATGACAGTTGGCAGGGCCGTCTCAACGCCTTGGCGGTGACGCTGGTATGTTTCGCCGTTGCCGCGCTGTCCGTCGAACTGCTCTTCCCCTACCCCTACCTCTTCATCATCGCCTTTGCGCTCGCCGCGTTCTGCCTGACCATGCTCGGCGCGCTGGGCGAACGCTATGGCGCGATTGCCTCGGCGACGCTGATCCTGTCGGTCTACACCATGATCGGCGTGGATCAGCGCGGTGGCGCGGTCACCGATTTCTGGCACGAGCCACTGCTGTTGGTGGCCGGTGCGGCCTGGTACGGCGTGCTGTCGGTGTTGTGGCAGGCGTTGTTTTCCAACCAGCCAGTACAGCAGAGCCTGGCACGGTTGTTCCGCGAACTGGGCTTCTACCTGAAGCTGAAATCCTCGCTGTTCGAGCCGATCCGGCAGATGGACGTGGAAGCCCGTCGCCTGGAACTGGCGCAACAGAACGGTCGCGTGGTCGCCGCACTCAACGCCGCCAAGGAAATCATCCTGCACCGGGTCGGCAACGGTCGGCCGGGCTCGAAAGTCAGCCGTTACCTGAAGCTGTACTTCCTCGCCCAGGACATCCACGAACGCGCCAGTTCTTCGCACTACCCTTACAACGCCCTGGCCGATGCGTTTTTCCACAGTGACGTACTGTTTCGCTGTCAGCGCCTGCTGCGTCAGCAAGGCAAGGCCTGTCGGGCATTGGCCGAATCGATCCAGATGCGCCAGCCGTTCATCTATGACGCCAGTTTCGCCGAAGCCCTGAGCGACCTGCACGCCTCTCTCGAACATTTGCGCATCCAGAGCAACCCGGCCTGGCGCGGGTTGCTGCGCTCATTGCGAGCGTTGGCCGCGAACCTTGGCACCCTCGACCGTTTGTTGAGCGACGCCAGTAACCCCGACGCGCTGGCGGACGCCACGGACAGCAGCCTGCTCGACCGCTCGCCGCGCAGCTTCAAGGATGTCTGGACCCGTTTGCGCACACAGCTGACGCCGACGTCGCTGCTGTTTCGCCATGCCCTGCGCTTGCCCCTGGCCTTGAGCATCGGCTACGCGATGGTGCATTTGATCCACCCGTCCCAGGGTTACTGGATCATCCTGACAACCCTGTTTGTCTGCCAACCGAACTACGGCGCCACTCGCCGCAAGCTCGGTCAGCGGATCATCGGCACCGCCATCGGCTTGACCCTGGCCTGGGCGCTGTTCGACCTGTTCCCCAACCCGCTGATCCAGTCCTGTTTCGCCATCGCCGCCGGGATCGTGTTCTTTACCAACCGCACCACCCGCTACACCCTGGCGACAGCGGCGATCACCTTGATGATTCTGTTCTGCTTCAACCAGGTAGGCGATGGATACGGACTGTTCCTGCCACGACTGTTCGATACCTTGCTCGGCAGCCTGATCGCCGGGCTGGCGGTGTTCCTGTTCCTGCCAGACTGGCAGGGTCGACGCCTGAACAAAGTGCTGGCCAACACCCTGACCTGCAACAGCATTTACCTGCGCCAGATCATGCAGCAATACGCCGCCGGCAAAAGCGACGACCTGGCTTATCGCCTGGCCCGGCGCAACGCGCACAACGCAGACGCAGCGCTGTCGACCACCCTGGCCAACATGCTGATGGAGCCTGGGCATTTTCGTAAGGAAGCGGATGTGGGTTTCCGTTTTCTGGTGTTGTCGCACACTTTGCTCAGTTATCTGTCTGGTCTGGGTGCGCACCGTGAAACCCAGTTACCGGCGGATGTGCGCGAACAACTGATCGAAGGCGCCGGTGTGAAACTGGCTGCCAGCATCGACGAAATCGCCCAGGGCCTGGCGAGCAAATCCGCCATTGCGATTCAGAGCGATGAGGAAGAGGCGCTGGCCAATGAACTCGAACAGATGCCCGATGAAATCGATGAAGGCCAACGGCTGGTGCAGACGCAACTGGCATTGATCTGCCGGCAACTGGGGCCGCTGCGTACGTTGGCGGCGCATTTGATCAAGGATACGAGCGAAGACTGAGATTTGCGGTGGCTAGTCGGGCCTGATCGCTGGCAAGCCAGCTCCCACAGGGAATTGAGTCAGGCACTGATCTGTGTAAACCATCAAACACTGTGGGAGCTGGCTTGCCAGCGATCAGGCCGCCAGCCCCACCTACATCCCGTGCTGCCTGAGCAATCGCTCGTAACTCCCGTCCGCCTTCATCGCCGCAATCGCCCGATCGAAGCCTGCGACGATCTGTTCATTGCGTGGATTCTTCAGGCTGACCAGGATGTGCAGGCCATTCTCGCTCAGTGGCTTGGGCAGAAACTCCACGGCGTTGCGCACTTTGACGGGCTCACGAGCCAAGTAGTACCGCGCGACGTATTCGTCTTCCAGGGTCAGTTTGACCCTGTCGGCGGCAACCATTCGCACGGCCATCGCGAAACTGTGCACCGGGATCTTTTGCAGGGACTGGTCTTCGTCGAACGCTGGTGAATAGGCATAACCTCGCACCACGGCTATCGGATAGCTGTGCAGTTGCTGCAGATTGCTGTATTCGATGGGCGCATCTTTGCGCTTGAGAAAACGGATGCGATTGACCAGATACTCACCGGAAAACTTGCCCAGTTTCGTCCGCTCATCGGTATACCAGGCATTGACCAGCACATCGTATCGGCCCTCGCTCACGCCCAGCAATGCGCGCGCCCAAGGCACCTGCTCGAATTCACTGGCATAACCGGCCCGCGCCAGTGCGGTGCTGACAATGTCGGTGGCCAACCCGCCGTTGACCAATGTTGCGTCGGTAAACGGCGGCCACGCATCAGCCACCAGCCGCAGCTTCTCTGCTGCCGCACTTTGCGTCAGCAACAGCAATCCGATCAAAGCAAAGGCTCGATGCAATCGCGGCATGCTAGAAAATCCTTAGCGGGCGGCTACCCGACGTGTTTTCAGCCAAAACCCAAGACCCGGTACCCGCACCAACAGGCACTAAAACGGTAGCTCATTGAAGCCACTGCGCATCGCTTGATCCCAGATTACACAAAGAAGACAACCCCGCGAAAAATGAATGATGGCATTTTGGTCGTTGTCACAGATTTCTCCGCCATAAAGACATCCATCGTCTGGACGCTTAGTATCGGAGGAGACGTTTTCAGGGAATCAGAACATGACAATCGATTGGGTCTGCAAACACCATAGCGATCTGGGCAAAGAACAGCTGTACGCCATTTTGCAGTTGCGCAGCGAAGTATTCGTCGTTGAACAGAAGTGCATTTATCAAGATATCGATGGCCAGGATCTGGAAGGTGATACCTGCCATGTGATGGCGTGGGACGGGGATCGACTGGTGGCGTACCTGCGCTTGCTCGATCCTGAACTACAGGGCGGCGACGTGGTGATCGGACGCGTGATCATTGCGCCCCAGGCTCGCGGCACCGGGCTCGGCCATGAGCTGATGGCTCAGGCATTGAAACAGACGCAAAAACGCTGGCCGGATATGCCGGTGTATCTCTCGGCGCAGGCGCATTTGCAGGGGTATTACGGGCGGTACGGATTTGTGGTGGCAGGAGAGGAGTATGTCGAGGATGGCATTCCACATATCGGCATGCGTCGCTCCTGAGAGCCCTATCGCTGGCCAGCCAGCTCCCACAGTGATTGCCGGTGCATCGCAAATTTGCAGTCCGCCTCGGAACCTGTGCGAGCGGGCTTGCCCGCGATAGCGTCAGCACTGCAGCGAAAATCTCAGGGATACTCCAATACGTTTTTTATCTGCCGCAAATTTCGCTCGATCCACCCCCGATCAATCGCGCCCCAATCGCGAATCCGGTAACGGCCGGCATGATTGCGTGCGCCTTCTTCCTGCTCGAATTCGCAAACGATATCCAGGTCCGCCAGCGCTGCGATGGTGTCCTGCGCGGTGCGTCGGGGCATACCGGTGATATCGGTCAGCGCCGGAACACTGCTGGCCAGGCCGCTGTCGATCAGGTACGCCACGTACAAGCGGCGGTAGAAGCTGCTCTTGGTCTTGCTAACGTCCGTCACGCTTGCTCCTTTTTGTAGATCTTTCATTGCATGTCGCGCCACGTCAGGTACACCCGCACATCGAACTCCACCTGGTGATACCCCGGTAGCATGTGTTCGCACAACTTGTAGAACGCCTTGTTGTGATCGGACTCTTTGAAATGCGCCAACTCGTGAACCACGATCATTTTCAGAAACTCCGAAGGCGCTTCCTTGAATAGCGAGGCGATGCGGATTTCCTTCTTCGCCTTGAGCTTGCCGCCTTGCACCCGGGAGATCGTAGTGTGCAGTCCGAGGGCACGATGCGTCAGGTCCAGCCGATTGTCGAACAACACCTTGTCGATGGCCGGAGCGTTGCGCAGGTATTGCTGCTTGAGATCCAGTGCGTAGGTGTAAAGCGCCTTGTCGCTCTGCACACCGTGCGTGTCCGGATAACGTTTGCTCAGGTACTCGCCCAGGCGACCGTCGGCGATCAGTTGGCGCACCTGGTCCTGCAAGGAAGCGGGATACGCCTGGAGGTATTTCAAAGCAGTCATCGCAGCGGCAACACAGATCGTGAACAGGTCGCCAGTGTAGCGAATTCAAATGAGCAACGCGCTCCAGTCGAACGGTTGCGCAAAGTGGCCAGTGTCTTCTGCCATCATCGGACGCGCCACCAGAAAGCCCTGCACATACTCGCAGCCATTGGCTTGCAGCCATTGGAACTGGGCAACGGTTTCAACCCCCTCGGCGATCACCAGCATGCCGTACTGTTTGCACAAGCCGATCACGTTGCGCACCAGCACCGCGTCCCGCGCCGACCCAGGCAGGCGAGCGATCAGATGGCGATCAAGCTTGAGCGTGTCCAGTTCCAGGTCACGTAAGTGGGCCATCGAACAAGGGCCAGAACCGAAATCATCCAGCGCCACCCTGACCCCCAGATTACGCAGCAAGCGTAGCTGTTTGCGGGTTTCCTCCGGGTTGTGCGTCAGGGCTTCTTCCGTCACTTCGACTTCCAGCTGGCGCGGCTGCAAGCCGTGCCGCTCCAACACCTGACGCAACTCAGTCACCAGGTTGGGCATGGCGAACTGCGTTCTGCTCAAACTGATACCCAGTATCAGATCTTCGGCAAACAAGGTTTCCCAGGCTTTGCGCTGTTCGGCGCCGCGTTGGTAAATCCAGCTGCCCAGGCGGCTGATCAACCGCGCCTCTTCCAGCAATGGCAGAAACAGCCCCGGCGGTACGTCCCCGACACTCGGATGCTGCCAGCGCAAGAGTGCTTCAAAGCCGCGAATGCGCCCGTCGCAGATGGCCACCTGCGGTTGATAGACCAGGTTGAAATCACGACTCTCGATAGCGTCACGTACGCTTTCTTCAAGCATCAAGCGCGAACGCGCCCGGCCATTCATCTCATGATCGTAAAAACGATACTGCTGACGACCGGCACGCTTGGCCTCGTACATCGCGATGTCCGAGGCTCGCAGCAAACCGTCCAGGTTGGCACCGCAATCGGGAAACGTGGCAATGCCGATGCTCACGCCCAAAGCGATATCCAGACCGTCGATCTGCTGACAGATCGACACGCGCTCAATCAGCTTTTCGGCGATCTTGGCCGCCTGTTCGGGAAACTCCAGATCGAGCAATGCCGTGAATTCATCGCCGCCCATGCGCGCCAGAATGTCAAAGGAGCGCAAGCAGGCCTTCAACTGCTCGGATACCCAGCGCAACACCCGATCACCGGCATCGTGGCCGAGGGAGTCATTGACGCGTTTGAATCCGTCGAGATCGAGGTACATCAGGACCCAGGCACTGTCGGGTCGCTCGCCACGCAACAGGAGGTTTTCCACGGTCTGGTAAAAACCCCGGCGGTTGAGCAATCCCGTTAGCGGATCGGTCACCGCCTGGTATTCCAGTTGCTGGTGCAGGTGGCGCACCACAGACATGTCCAGCACGGTGACCACCATCGCACGCTGCTCGGCAGGCAAGGGTGCGCAGGACAATGCCACTGGCACCTGCTGCCCCGGCGCGGTCCGCAGCAATGCGTCGTGCAGGCGCAATGTTTCACCGCGTTTGAAGCCGGCCAGCAAGTCCGAGTCGGCCCATACAGGAATGTGTGGCTTTTGCAGGAAATCCAGAAACTCCTTGCCTTGCAACTCTTGCACGGTGGCACTGAGCAGACGCGACATTGCCGGGTTGGCGAAGCGGATCAGACCGTCCTCGTTCACCACCAGAATGCCTTCGGCAGCGTTGTCCAGCACCGAGGCATTGAAGGCGCGAGCGACCTCCAGATCGTGGCTCAGGCGCTGCAAGGCGCGGCGATTGCGCTGGTGCTCCAGCAACGCCTGGACCTTGGGCTTGAGAATCTGCGGGTCGAACGGTTTGAACAGGTAATCCACGGCGCCACTGGCATAACCCTTGATTACGGCGTCCTGGGACTGTTCGTTGGCGGTCAGGAAAATGATCGGCGTCAACCGTGTCCGTTGGCTGCCGCGCATCAGGCGCGCGACTTCGAACCCGTCCATGCCCGGCATCTGCACATCGAGCAGCACCAGGTCGACATCATGCTCAAGCAGCAAGCCGAGAGCCTCGAACCCTGAGGCAGCGGTGATGACCTGCCAGTCCTGGCGCTGCAACAAAGCGCGCATGCTGATCAGGTTTTCAGGGTAATCGTCGACGATTAAAAGTGTTGAGTTGCCTTCAGCTGGCGGGGGGTGCACGCATTCCATGCTGCTTCTCTATTTTCTGGACGTCAGGCCGGTTTTTTGTGAAAACCGGACAAATACTGTGCCTTCACTCTAGACCGGGATCAACTAAATCAGAAGCTGTCAGTACGCCATCATCTAACTAAAGGGTTAATTCGCCGACTAACGGTCGTGCGTGAAGGCGGCTAAAACCGGGAAAGATGGCGTTTTGACAGGATTTTGACGTCATCCATCTGTCAGTCCACCATTAACAAACATCTCACCTACGATTATAAAGATCGCCCTCCGAGGCGCGTACTAGAGCTTCTGGCACGCCCGTGCAGCTAAATCTGTGGAAGCATTTTTATGATCGACCTCGCAACCTGGAACCTCAGCGTTCCCGTCGGCAGCCCGCCGTACACTGTTGAAACGTCCAAACTGGTAGACGGCTTCAAGGATCAATACTTCCACTCCGACACCGGCACCCTGTTCTTCTGGTCGCCCGTGACCGGCTCCAAAACCGAAAACGCCATCTACCCGCGCACCGAGCTGCGCGAAACCTACAGCAACGGTACGCTGCGCAATTGGTATTACCCGGATGCCGACAACCTGCTGCGTGCCACCCTGACGGTGCACCAGGTGCCGAGCTCCGGCAAAATCGTCATCGGGCAGATTCACGCGTACAAGAGCCAGAGACCAATGGTCAAACTCGAGTACCAGTACAAGACCAGCAGCGAAACCGGCAACCTCGTCATCAAGGTCAGAATGCACCCCGACGACGCCGAGAGTCGCGTCATCACCCTCGCCACCGGCATCAAGCTTGATCGTGAATTCAACTACCTCATCCACCTGAGCCCCGGCGGCGCGCTGGGCGTCAGTGGCGCAGGTTACCAATGGGACACCAATATCAGCGCCAGCTGGCGCGACAAACCGCTGTACTTCAAGGCCGGGGTTTATGTGCAGGACAACACCGGGTACACCACTGAAGGCGGGAAAGTGACTTTCAGCAAGCTGGATATCGATCACGACCAATAAACAGCAAAAGATTGCAGCCATAAAAAAACCCGCATGTTCATGCGGGTTTTTCTTGCGACTCGAACGCTGAAGGCTTAGTTGACCTTGGCGTTCAACTCACCTTTGAGGTAACGCTGGTACATCGCTTCCAGAGAGATCGGCTTGATCTTCGAAGCGTTGCCCGCGGTGCCGAAGGCCTCGTAGCGAGCGATGCACACGTCGCGCATTGCGGTCACGGTAGCACCGAAGAATTTACGCGGGTCGAACTCGCTCGGGTTGGTGGCCATCAGGCGACGCATGGCGCCGGTGGATGCCAGACGCAGGTCGGTGTCGATATTGACCTTGCGTACGCCGTGCTTGATGCCTTCGACGATCTCTTCAACCGGTACGCCGTAGGTTTCTTTGATGTCGCCGCCGTACTGGTTGATGATCGCCAGCCACTCTTGCGGAACCGAAGACGAACCGTGCATCACCAGGTGAGTGTTTGGAATGCGCTTGTGGATCTCTTTGATGCGGTCGATCGCCAATACGTCGCCGGTAGGCGGCTTGGTGAACTTGTAGGCGCCGTGGCTGGTGCCGATGGCGATGGCCAGGGCATCGACCTGGGTACGCTTGACGAAATCAGCGGCTTCTTCCGGGTCGGTCAGCATCTGGCTGTGGTCCAGAACGCCTTCGGCACCGATACCGTCTTCTTCACCCGCCATGCCGGTTTCCAGCGAGCCCAGGCAGCCCAGCTCGCCTTCTACCGATACGCCGCAGGCGTGAGCCATGGCTACGGTTTGCTGGGTAACGCGGACGTTGTAGTCGTAGTCGGTCGGGGTCTTGCCGTCTTCGCCCAGGGAACCGTCCATCATGACCGAGCTGAAGCCCAGCTGAATGGAACGCTGGCAGACGTCAGGGCTGGTGCCGTGGTCCTGGTGCATGCACACCGGGATGTGCGGGAATTCTTCGATGGCCGCCAGGATCAGGTGACGCAGGAACGGCGCGCCGGCGTATTTGCGAGCACCGGCCGAGGCCTGGACGATCACCGGGGAGTCAGTCTTGTCAGCGGCTTCCATGATGGCGCGCATCTGCTCAAGGTTGTTGACGTTGAAGGCTGGAACGCCGTAGCCGAACTCGGCTGCGTGGTCCAACATCTGGCGCATGCTGATAAGTGCCATTGTGTGTGTCTCTCCCGGTTTGGGTCGTTAATCGTGCCAGCCTGCCGTAGCGGCGGCGGCTATTCAAGTTATTGCAGATCGGGGGTTGGTCCGGCCTGCCAATTCGGTGTTACCAAAATCTCAAAAACTACAAAGACCCTGTGGCGAGCGAGCTTGCTCGCGCTCGGCTGCGAAGCAGTCGTAATCCGGCTATCTGATCGGGAACGCTTCGCGCTCCAGCGGGAGCAAGCTCCCTCGCCACAAAAGCCCAGCGGGCGGCATTTTCATTGCGCTTTACAGCCACGCCCAATCAAATCATTGGTGGCGACCCAGTAAACCAGGCCTTCCTCACCTTTTATGTGAAACGCCAGCATGTTGTCGCTGTACAGCGAGCCCGAAGCGCCCGGCTCTTGCTTGAGGCGATAGACCTGATCGGCGCCGCCCAGGCGGACATCGACTTGCGTACGACTGTCGTCGGTATAACGCCAGAGCACTTTGGCCTGGCTGTCGCAGGTCCAGGTGGTCCAGTTATCCGCCGGGGCGGACGACTGGAACGGGTTCATGTTGGCGCACCCGGCCAGCAGTGCCAGCGCCGTAATGGCGATAAAACCTTTCATCCGTGTTCCTCGACCGGCAGCGCACGCCACCGGCCCTGAGTAAAGAGTCAGACCCGTCAAGGGCAACCATGTTCCTTGGCGGGGGTCTGTGACTCGTATTTGTCCAGGCCTTCAGGCCCGGAACGCTTGTTGAGCACCGGATTGGTTTCTGCCTGCCAGTCAGCCTGGTAGCAGCCGCTCCGGGGTGCAGACGGCGCAGGCTCCGGAGTTGCTTTGGGGGTGCTCCCACAAGCCACCAGCGAACCCGCGACGATCAACAGCGCTAACGTCCTGACCATAAAAACACTCCCTTGCCTGGCCAAACGGGGCGGCCTCAGGCCTTGGCCCGGGTTTCCAGGACTTCAACGGCTGGCAACACCTTGCCTTCGACGAATTCGAGGAACGCGCCGCCGCCGGTAGAAATGTAGGAGATTTGCTCGGCAACGCCATATTTGTCGATGGCTGCCAGGGTGTCGCCGCCGCCTGCAATGGAGAATGCCGCGCTGTCGGCGATGGCCTGGGCCAGCACTTTGGTGCCGTTACCGAACTGGTCGAATTCGAACACGCCGACCGGGCCGTTCCACAGGATGGTTTTCGACGACTTCAGCAGTTCGGCGAAGTTGGCCGCGGTTTGCGGGCCGATGTCGAGAATCATGTCGTCGGCAGCAACGTCAGCGATCAGCTTGACGGTAGCGGCAGCGCTTTCAGCGAATTCCTTGGCAACCACCACGTCTACCGGCAACGGAACGCTGACTTTGGCGGCGATGGCGCGCGCGGTGTCCAGCAGGTCCGGCTCGTACAGCGATTTGCCAACCGGGTGACCGGCAGCGGCCAGGAAGGTGTTGGCAATGCCGCCGCCGACGATCAGTTGATCGCAGATCTGGCTCAGGCTGTTGAGCACGTCGAGTTTGGTCGAGACCTTGGAGCCGGCAACGATGGCCGCCATCGGTTGGGCCGGGGCGCCAAGGGCCTTGCCCAGTGCGTCCAGTTCAGCGGCCAGCAGCGGGCCGGCAGCGGCGACTTTGGCGAACTTGGCCACGCCGTGGGTCGAACCCTCGGCGCGGTGAGCAGTGCCGAAGGCGTCCATGACAAATACGTCGCACAGTGCGGCGTATTGCCGGGCCAATTCGTCAGCGTTCTTTTTCTCGCCCTTGTTGAAACGTACGTTTTCAAACAGCACGATGTCGCCGGCCTTGACGTCGACGCCACCCAGGTAATCAGCCACCAGCGGCACTTCGCGGCCCAAAGCCTTGCTCAGGTAGTCGGCGACTGGCTTGAGGCTGTTCTCGGCCGAGAACTCGCCTTCGGTCGGACGGCCAAGGTGCGAGCAGACCATCACGGCCGCGCCTTTTTCCAGAGCCAGCTTGATGGTCGGCAGCGAAGCCAGGATTCGCGCATCGCTGGTGACAACACCGTCCTTGACTGGGACGTTGAGGTCTTCGCGAATCAGTACGCGCTTACCTTGCAGATCGAGGTCGGACATCTTCAACACGGTCATGGGTCGCATTCCTGGAGTTTCTGTTTTAGAGAGCAGTTTTTTTCGAAGCGGCTGTTTGCAGATAGTGTTCTGCAACGTCCAGCATTCGGTTGGCAAAACCCCATTCGTTGTCGAACCAGGCCAGGATGTTCACCAGCCGGGGGCCGGAAACACGGGTCTGACTGGCATCGACGATCGCCGAATGTGGGTCATGGTTGAAATCACAACTGGCGTGGGGCAACTCGGTGTAAGCCAGAAGGCCTTTGAGCGGGCCGCTGGTGGCAGCCTCGCGCAGGATCCGGTTGACCTCGATGGCGTCCGTGTCGCTTACCGTCTGCATCGTAATGTCGAGGCAAGACACGTTAACCGTCGGCACACGTACGGCTTTGGCCTGAATTCGCCCGGCAAGTTCCGGCAGCAGGCGTTCGATGCCGCGTGCCAGACCAGTGGACACCGGGATCACCGACTGAAACGCCGAACGGGTGCGGCGCAGGTCTTCGTGGTGATAGGCATCGATGACTGGCTGATCGTTCATGGCCGAGTGGATCGTGGTGATCGACACGTACTCCAGACCAAGCGCCTGATCCAGCAGGCGCAACAGCGGCACTCCGCAATTGGTGGTGCAGGACGCGTTGGACACCAGCAGCTCATCGCCGCTCAGGCAATCCTGGTTCACGCCGTAGACGATGGTGGCGTCGACATCGGCCTCGCTGGCCATCGGCTGGGAAAACAGCACCCGTGGCGCACCGGCGTCGAGGAAACGCTGGCCGTCTTCGCGGGTGTGGTACGCGCCGGAGCACTCCAGCACCAGATCGACGCCCAACGACGCCCAGTCGATGCCTTCGGGTGTGGCACTGCGCAGGACCTTCACGCAGTCGCCATTGATATGCAGACAATCGCCGTCGACCTTCACCTCACCGGGAAAACGCCCGTGGGTGGAGTCGAAGCGTGTCAGGTATTCGATGCTGGCCATGTCGGCCAGATCGTTGATCGCGACAATTTCAAACCCGGCCTTTTCGCCTCGCTCGAACAACGCACGCAAGACGCAACGACCAATCCGGCCGTAGCCGTTGAGTGCAACTTTGTAGGGACGCGGTTGAGGCATGGGGTTCTCTATTACCGTGGTGAATCCGATAGTGAAGCATCGCCTGAACTATCGCTATCGCGGGCAAGCCCGCTCCCACAGGTTTTTCTGGTGCTCACAAAATCTGTGTTCACTGGAAATTCCTGTGGAAGCTGGCTTGCCAGCGATGGCGTCAGATCAGACGCACATCTTCTGGATCAGTCTTCCAGCAGCTCTTCAGCCTGACCCAGGATGTTTTCCAGGGTGAAGCCGAACTCTTCGAACAAGGCAGGCGCAGGCGCCGACTCGCCGTAGGTGGTCATGCCGATTACGCGACCTTCCAGGCCCACGTACTTGTACCAGTAGTCCGCATGAGCGGCTTCGATGGCGATACGGGCGCTGACCTGCAACGGCAGGACCGATTGCTTGTAGCCGGCATCCTGGGCATCGAACACGCTGGTGCACGGCATGGACACCACACGCACCTTGCGACCTTGCTCGGTCAGCTTGTCGAAAGCCTGAACAGCCAGGCCGACTTCCGAACCGGTGGCGATCAGGATCAGCTCAGGCTCGCCGGCGCAGTCCTTCAACACATAACCACCACGGCTGATGTCGGCGATCTGCAGCGCGTTGCGGGTTTGGTGCTGCAGGTTCTGACGCGAGAAGATCAGGGCCGAAGGACCGTCCTTGCGTTCCAGTGCGTACTTCCAGCTGACTGCCGATTCAACGGCATCGGCCGGACGCCAGGTATCGAGGTTCGGCGTGCAGCGCAGGCTGGCCAGTTGCTCGATTGGCTGGTGAGTCGGGCCGTCTTCGCCCAGACCGATGGAGTCGTGGGTGTAGACGTGGATCACGCGCTGTTTCATCAAGGCCGACATGCGCACGGCATTGCGGGCGTATTCCATGAACATCAGGAAGGTCGCGCCGTAAGGCACCAGACCGCCGTGCAAGGCAACGCCGTTCATGATCGCGGTCATGCCGAATTCACGCACGCCGTAGTACATGTAGTTGCCGCTGGCGTCTTCGGCGGTGACGCCTTTGCAGCCTTTCCACAGGGTCAGGTTGGAACCGGCCAGGTCAGCCGAACCGCCGAGGAACTCAGGCAGCAGCGGACCGAACGCGTTCAGGGCGTTCTGGCTGGCCTTGCGGCTGGCGATGGTTTCGCCTTTGGCCGCGACTTCGGCGATGTAGGCGTCGGCCTTCTCGGAGAAGTCGGCCGGCAGTTCGCCGCTCAGACGACGCACCAGTTCATTGGCTTCGCTCGGGAATGCAGCGGAGTAGGCAGCGAAACGCTGATCCCAGTCAGCCTCGACCGCGAGGCCGGCTTCCTTGGCATCCCACTCGGCATAAATGTCAGCCGGAATTTCGAACGGACCGTGGTTCCACTTCAGCGCAGCGCGGGTCAGGGCGATTTCCGCGTCACCCAACGGGGCGCCGTGGCAGTCTTCCTTGCCTTGCTTGTTCGGCGAACCGAAGCCGATGGTGGTCTTGCAGCAGATCAGGGTCGGTTGCTCGCTCTTGCGGGCCGTCTCGATCGCGATCTTGATTTCTTCCGGATCATGACCGTCGACGTTGCGGATCACTTGCCAGTTGTAGGACTCGAAGCGCTTCGGCGTGTCATCGGTGAACCAGCCTTCGACTTCACCGTCGATGGAGATGCCGTTGTCATCGTAGAAAGCGATCAGCTTGCCCAGGCCCAGGGTGCCGGCCAGGGAAGCGACTTCGTGGGAAATGCCTTCCATCATGCAGCCATCACCCAGGAACACGTAGGTGTGGTGATCGACGATATTGTGGCCAGGACGGTTGAACTGCGCCGCCAGGACTTTTTCTGCCAGGGCAAAACCCACGGCATTGGCCAGGCCTTGGCCAAGAGGACCGGTAGTGGTTTCAACGCCCGGGGTGTAGCCCAGCTCCGGGTGACCCGGGGTGCGGCTGTGCAGCTGACGGAACTGCTTGAGGTCTTCGATCGACAGGTCGTAGCCGGTCAGGTGCAGCAAGGAATAGATCAGCATCGAGCCATGGCCGTTGGACAGCACGAAGCGGTCACGGTCAGCGAACGATGGGTTGCCTGGGTTGTGCTTGAGGTAGTCGCGCCAAAGCACTTCGGCGATATCTGCCATACCCATCGGGGCACCGGGATGGCCGCTGTTGGCTTTTTGCACGGCATCCATGCTGAGGGCACGAATGGCGTTGGCACGCTCACGACGGCTAGGCATCGCTGTTCTCCTGCGGGTTCTGAAACGAGAGTGATAAAAATGAAACGGAAAAAAGGCGAGCATTTTCCCTCACCCGGACGCCTCGGGGCAATGACAGATAGTCATCTGGGGGCGTTTTTCCAATCGATATCGACGGATTCGGTGGGTGAAACCTTTCCGCCATTCGTTTGTTGACTGACGTTAACGTTAAGAAGTGCCATCTATCGTGCAATATCAAAACTTTTTGATATTGCCCTTGCGGTGCTTCCTGTGCGTGACTAGACTGCCGGCCTTATGAATCTACGCCTGCCTTCCATTCGCCACGACGATTGCGATGAACTGGCGGCCCTGTGCAAGGCCGGCGGCGATCCTCTGCGGCTGAATGTTTTACGTGCATTGGCCAACGATTCTTTTGGCGTGCTGGAACTGGCGCAAATCTTCGGCATTGGCCAGTCGGGCATGAGTCACCACCTCAAGGTATTGGCCCAGGCCGACCTGGTGGCAACTCGCCGCGAAGGCAACGCGATCTTCTACCGTCGCGCCCTGCCCCACAGCGACTTGCTGGGCGGCAAATTGCACGCAGCCTTGCTCGAAGAAGTGGATGACTTGAGCTTGCCGGTCGAAGTGCAGGCACGGATCGCCCAGGTCCACGGGCAACGTGCCGCGGCCAGCCAGGATTTTTTCTCGCGGGTCGCGGAGAAATTTCGCGCCCAGCAAGACTTGATCGCCGGCCTGCCGCAATACCGCGATAGCGTGGTGGCGCTGCTCGACAAGCTGGGTTTCAGTGAAGGCAGTACAGCCATCGAAGTCGGCCCGGGCGACGGTTCATTTCTACCGGAACTGGCGGGGCGCTTCTCTCAGGTCACCGCTGTGGATAACAGCCCGGCGATGCTTGAGCTGGCGCGCCAGGTCTGTGAGCGCGAAACGCTGACCAACGTCAGCCTGCAACTGGCCGATGCCTTGAACGGCGTCAGCCTCAAGGCTGATTGCGTTGTATTGAACATGGTGCTGCACCATTTCGCCGCACCGGCCGATGCGCTCAAGCACATGGCCAATCTGCTGCAACCAGGCGGCAGCCTGTTAGTGACCGAGTTATGTAGCCACAACCAGAGTTGGGCCAAGGAGGCCTGCGGTGATCTCTGGCTGGGGTTTGAACAGGATGATCTGGCCCGTTGGGCCACCGCTGCGGGACTCGTTCCCGGGGAAAGCCTTTACATAGGCTTACGTAATGGTTTCCAGATTCAGGTCCGACACTTTCAACGGCCGCCTGGCGACACTCACCATCGGTAAACTCAGGAAAACATCGAGATGAGCGAATACTCCCTTTTCACCTCCGAGTCCGTGTCTGAAGGGCATCCGGACAAAATCGCCGACCAGATTTCTGATGCGGTGCTGGACGCCATCATTGCTGAAGACAAACTCGCCCGCGTGGCTTGCGAGACTCTGGTGAAAACGGGCGTGGCCATCATCGCCGGCGAAGTCACCACCACCGCGTGGGTAGACCTGGAGCAAATCGTTCGTGATGTGATCACCGACATTGGCTACACCAGCTCCGACGTTGGCTTCGATGGCGCGACTTGCGGCGTGATGAACATCATCGGCAAGCAGTCCCCCGACATCAACCAGGGTGTCGACCGTGCCAAGCCTGAAGATCAGGGCGCCGGCGACCAGGGTCTGATGTTCGGTTATGCCAGCAACGAAACCGACGTATTGATGCCGGCGCCGATCACCTTCTCGCACCAACTGGTGCAGCGTCAGGCTGAAGCCCGCAAATCCGGCCTGCTGCCATGGCTGCGTCCGGACGCCAAGTCGCAAGTGACTTGCCGCTACGAAAACGGCACGGTCGTGGGTATCGACGCCGTTGTTCTGTCGACCCAGCACAACCCGGAAGTCTCGTACAAAGACTTGCGCGAAGGCGTGATGGAGCTGATCGTCAAGCACGTGCTGCCTGCCGAATTGCTGAGCAAGGACACCCAGTTCCACATCAACCCGACCGGCCAGTTCATCATTGGCGGTCCGGTAGGCGACTGCGGCCTGACCGGTCGCAAGATCATCGTCGACAGCTACGGCGGCATGGCTCGTCACGGCGGTGGTGCGTTCTCCGGCAAGGATCCATCGAAGGTTGACCGCTCGGCGGCCTACGCCGGTCGCTACGTGGCCAAGAACATCGTCGCCGCCGGCCTGGCCGAGCGCTGCGAGATCCAGGTTTCCTACGCGATCGGTGTTGCCCAACCGACTTCGATCTCGCTGAATACCTTCGGCACCGGCAAGATCAGCGACGACAAGATCGTCAAACTGGTCCGCGAAGTGTTCGACCTGCGTCCATACGCCATCACCAAAATGCTCGACCTGCTGCACCCGATGTACCAGGAGACCGCTGCGTACGGCCACTTCGGTCGCACCCCGACCACCAAGACTGTTGGCGAAGACACCTTCACCACATTCACCTGGGAAAAAACCGACCGCGCCGACGACTTGCGTTCCGCTGCCGGCCTGTAAGACTTCCCTGGCTGTACCAAAAGCCCCGCACGGTTCGCCGTGCGGGGCTTTTTATTGCCTTGCGCTTGCGCTGCTTTCGCGGGCAAGCCAACAGAAATACCCGGCAAAACACCTGCCCTTTGTGCCAGTCGATACTGACCTAGCCTTCAAGCATCCCAATGAGCAAGGACGCTCTCGATGCTCCTCAACCTTCACCTGTTTCTTCCCGGCTTGCTGGCCTGCTGCGTTAACGTCCATGCGTCCCAATGCCCCGACTGGCCAGCCGAACGCGCAACGAACGAAATCAGCGCACTGCAAAAGCAGATCGACACCTGGGATGACAGCTATCATCGCGGCGGACAATCGCTGGTCGCCGACGAACTCTATGATCAGTCACTCGCGCGACTGAATGTATGGCGCCAGTGCTTCAACGTGAGCATCACCCCAGATCCACTGCGCACTGCGCGCGGCACGCGGGTGCATCCCGTCGCCCATACCGGCCTGGAGAAATTGCGCGATGCGCAGGCAGTCGACCACTGGCTGCGCGGTCGTACGGACGTCTGGGCTCAGCCCAAAGTTGACGGTGTGGCCGTAACCCTGATTTATCGCCAGGGCTTGCTCGCTCAAGCCATCAGTCGCGGCGATGGGACACAAGGCCAGGACTGGACGGCTTCGGCACGCCAGATCGCTGCGATTCCCCAACAATTGTCCGAGTCGGTGGATCTGCTGGTGCAAGGCGAGCTCTATTGGCACCTGACCGATCACGTACAGTCACGCAACGGCAGCCTCAAAGCACGCGCCATGGTCGCCGGTTTGATGGCCCGCAAATCAGTGAGCGTCGCAGAGGCGAGCGCAGTTGGCCTGTTTATCTGGGAATGGCCAGAAGGCCCGGAAAACCTGGCGGATCGCATCACCAAGCTCGCCGGCCTGGGCTTTGCGCAAACCATCCTTTATAGCCAGCCGATCAGCTCGCTCACCGACGCCGAACGCTGGCGCGAGCACTGGTACCGCTCGCCCCTGCCGTTTGCCAGCGACGGGATCGTTTTGCGCCAGGGCAAACGCCCCTCCGCCGAGCGTTGGCAGGCCAAACCGCCCTATTGGAGCGTCGCCTGGAAATACCCTTTCGCCCAGGCTTTGGCCGAGGTACGCAAGGTGAACTTCAACATTGGCCGGACCGGGCGGATCACGCCCGTGCTGGAGCTTTCGCCGGTGATGCTCGATGATCGACAGATCAAGCGAGTCAGCGTGAGCTCTGTGCAGCGTTGGCAGGCAATGGACATTCGCCCCGGAGATCAAGTCGCCATCAGCCTTGCCGGCTTGACCATCCCCAGGCTCGACAGCGTGGTGTTACGCAGCAGCGAACGGGCGGAAATCAACGTGCCGCGGGCGCAGGATTTCCATTCATTGAGTTGCTGGCAGCCAACACCAGGCTGTACTCAACAATTTCTTGCCCGCCTGACCTGGCTCAGCAGCAAACAGGGGCTGGGCTTGCCCCACATCGGTCCTGGCACCTGGGAAAAACTTCTCGCCACGGGGCGCCTGAACAGTCTTCTGGATTGGTTGACCCTCGATGTACAAGAGCTTGCTAACATTGATGGTTTCGGCGAGCGCAGCGCTGCTCGTCTGTTGAACAGTTTTCACGCTGCGCGGCAACGTCCTTTCGCCCGCTGGCTGAAAGCCTTGGGCCTACCCCCCACAGGGCAGGCGCATTTGGGCAATTCATGGCAGGCACTGGCACAACGAGACATTGAACAATGGCAGGCCGAACCCGGCATTGGTCCGGGGCGGGCGGCGCAGTTAAGGGCATTTTTCCGCGACCCGCAGGTCCTGGCTCTGAGCGAAATCCTGAGTGAGGCAGGCATTGACGGATTCAAGCCAATGCCGACGTCAGCCGATCCGGGAACCCAATAGTACCGATGGGCTCAAACAAGCCATCGCCGCATCGACAAGACTGCCTTTTCTCCTGGAGTTTTTATGAAATTTCTTCCACCGCTGGCCCTGTTGACCCTGTGCAGCGTAATGGCCGCTCCATTGATCGCTGCCGAAGACGCACCAGGCCTGACCGGTTGCGCAGCCAAGAAGCAAGGCATCATCAACCAGATCGAGCTGGCAAAATCCCACGGCAATGCCGAGCAGCAGGCCGGCCTGGAAAAGGCGCTCAGCGAAGTCACCGCCAACTGCACCGACGCTTCGCTGAAAAAGGAACGGGAAAACAAGGTGCTGGAGGCCAAGCACGAAGTCAGCCAGCGTCAGGCCGACCTCGACAAGGCCATGAAAAAAGGCGACCCCGAGAGGATCAACAAGCGCAAAGACAAACTCGCTGAATCCCGCAAGGAACTGCAGGAAGCCGTGGATGAGCTGGATAAATAAAGATTTTCAAGATCAAAGGATCGCAGGCTTCGGCAGCTCCTACGCTGCGATCTTTTGAGCATTCAATGATCCCGAAACTCTTTATGGCACGCACTACAGGTGTCTTCGACCCTCTGCATCGCCGGCCCCAGAAGACTGGCCTTGTAGGGCTGAACCTTGCTGGCAATCACCAACTCACCGGTGGCGGCTTCAAGGGTGCGAGCCAGTTCCTGAAAGCGAGCCTGTTTCTCCCAGACATCGTTCGTGGCGCTGGTATGGTCTTGCTCTCGCACCTGTGGAAAGTGTTTCCACGGTTCGTGGGACAGCGCGTCGAGTTTCACCGCGCCGTCAGCGAATTTTTCCCCATCGAAGGGAATACGGCCACGCAACATGCCACCCAGGTCTTCGCCGGTCTTGAGCATTTGCTTGAAAATGGCCTTGCGCTGGCCAAGTGGCGAATTGGGGTCGACGCCGCCACAAGCGGACAACGTCAGGCAGGCCAGCAATACAATGGAAAGTCTTTTAAAAGTCATGGTGGCTTCAGGTCACGGGAAACGGCGGCCAGTATCCCCGCGTCATCGGCAAACACCAATAGCCCTAATATCAATACGGGTTGCATGAGCGCATGGAGCACTCTGGCAATCGGTAAAGGAATCACTCCATGAACAGCCGTTTCAAGGCATGGCGTCACAGCCTGACCTGGACGTTGCCGATGGTGGCCCTGCTTGCAGGTTGCACCGGTGGCGACAAGCAACAACCGAAAACCCATGCGTTGGCCACGTACTCCAGCGCCACATGGGAAGCCCTGCCTGCGGTAACCGATAGCGACCTGGTGGCCGGTTTCGGTTCCTGGCGCAGCGCCTGCACCCGGCTCAAAGCTGATCCGGTTTGGGGAAGCACCTGCGCGGCGGCGGCCAACGTACCGCAAACCGCGAATGAAATTCGCGGCTTTCTCAAACAGAACCTAGACGTCTACGGCCTGCGCGCTGCCAATGACAATCCCAACGGTTTGATCACCGGTTACTACGAACCGGTCTATCCCGGCAGTCTGACCCAGACCAGTATTGCCAATGTGCCGGTATATGGCGTACCCGATGACATGATCATCGTCGCGCTGGACAGTCTCTACCCTGAACTCAAAGGCAAGCGCCTGCGTGGTCGCCTCGAAGGGCGAGTGCTCAAGCCTTACGACGATGCAGCGACCATCGAAACCAAAGGCGTCAAGGCCCCCGTAGTCGCCTGGCTGACCGATCCGATGAACCTTCAATTCCTGCAAATCCAGGGTTCCGGTCGTATCCAGCTCGACAACGGCCGCCAGCTACGCATTGCCTATGCCGACCAGAACGGGCATCCGTATCGGCCCATCGGCCGCTGGCTGGTGGAGCAAGGCGAGCTGAAAAAAGAAGAGGTGACCATGGGCGCGATCAGCGATTGGGCCAAGGCCAATCCGTCGCGCATCCCCGAACTGCTCGGCAGTAACCCCAGTTACGTGTTCTTCACCCGAAACCCGGACAGCAATGAAGGGCCGCGCGGCTCGCTCAATGTTCCGTTGACCGCTGGCTACAGCGCTGCGGTGGATCGCAAAGTGATTCCGTTGGGCAGCCTGTTATGGTTATCCACCACCAAACCGGACGGTACCGCTCTGGTTCGACCGGTCGCAGCACAAGACACTGGCGGCGCGATTACCGGTGAAGTGCGAGCGGACCTGTTCTGGGGCACCGGCGAGGCGGCCGGACAACTGGCGGGGGACATGAAGCAACAGGGACAAATCTGGATGCTCTGGCCCAAAGGTGCGGCGCTGCCGCAAGTGCCACAGGTGGCCGACAAGCTCTAAAAGCAAAGAATCGCAGGCTTCGCCCGGACGATGCACGAGCTGGCGCAGCCTGCGATCTTTTGATCTTGTTATTTAAACCGACACCACAAAGAAACTCACGATCAACCCCATCCCGACAAACCACATCAACGACCGCAGCATCGCCAGATCCGTCAGATAGAAAATGATGTAAAGCAGACGGCTGGTGATGAACAACACCGACAGCACGTTGATCGTCACCAATTCGGCATTGCCGGCCAGGTGCGCCACGATCACTGCCGCGGCAAATGCCGGCGTCACTTCGAAACTGTTCAACTGCGCCGCGTTCGCCCGCCTGCCCAAGCCTTCCAGAGAATCGAGAAACCCGCGTGGATCACGATTGTGTCTCAACCCGTACCCGCCGCTGACTTTCGCCACAGCCGTACACACATAAGGCAGGAAAATCGCGATCAAAATGCACCATAGAGCAACCGTCATAAAGCAGTCCCTTTTTCACGTTTTCAGAACAGTCAGAATTTCATGACCAATATGCCGATCAGCACCAGCCCACAGGCTAAGAGGCGCGGCCTGCCAAAAGGTTCTTTCAGGTACCGCATGCCGAACAGCACCACCAGTATCACGCTGATCTCGCGCAACGCCGCCGCCTCGGCAATCGACCCCAACTGCATGGCCCACAGCACCAGAGCGTAGCTGAACAGCACACAAAACCCGACGGCCAATCCCAGCCGCCACTGTTCACGCCAGAACAACCTGAACGCTGGTCGCTTGCTTACCCAGGCCAACAGAGGAAACGGCCAGGCGCTGAGCAGCGTCACCCAGACCAGGTAATCCAAGGGGTGTGACCAACGCCGCAGCGCCTGACCGTCAATGAAGGTGTAGCAACCGATGCACAGACCGATCAACCCCACCACCGGGAGCATCGACCACGGCAGACGCGCACCACCTCCGCCCTGCCAGAGCAGGCACAGCATGCTGAGTGGGATCAGCAGGATTCCGAAGATTTGCTGGTTAGTCAGTACCTCCCCGGCAAATATCAGCGTCAGCGCCAGCACCACCAGGGGTGACAATCCGCGCATCAGCGGATAGACCAACCCGAGATCGCCAACCCGATACGCCTGGATGAGCAAGTAACGGTAGAGCAACTCGAATGCCGCGGAAGCCAGAATCCACGGCCAGATCTCCAGCGGCGGCAACGCCACGAACGGCAGCATCACCACAACGAACAGCAAAGCCACGCTATCCATGCAGGCCACGACCAATAGCCGTTCGGCGCTGAATTTGATCAGGGTATTCCACGCCGCGTGCAACAGCGCCGCCACCAACACCAGTGCTGTTGCAAGCACGGCCCACTCCTTCTTGTTTTCACCGAAAGCTCCCGTAGGAGCGAGGCTTGCCCGCGAACCAGTCGCCTCGGTGCAAATCATAAACCGCGTTATCGTTCTTCGCGGGCAAGCCTCGCTCCTACGAAGAGCAGGTAGAGAATTGATTCGCGATATGTCAGTGGCTGTTTATACTGCAGGCGACCACGCCGCACTCAGTTGCGCACAGACTAATTCCAATAAAATCTGCCCTGGCCGCTCTCATCGAGAACGGACCCTGGCATGCGTATGCCTGATCAGAGCGTCAAGACTACCGACAGAGACCTTGCGCATGCCACTCGCTTTGCTTGCCCTCGCTGTTGCCGCATTCGGCATCGGCACCACCGAATTCGTCATCATGGGCCTGCTGCCCGATGTCGCCCGCGACCTTGCCGTGAGCATTCCCCACGCCGGATTGCTGATCACCGGTTATGCCTTGGGCGTGGTGTTCGGTGCGCCAATCCTCGCAATCGGCACCGCCAACATGCCCCGCAAGGCCACGCTGCTGGGCATGACACTGATGTTCATCCTCGGCAACATGCTTTGCGCCCTGGCACCGAATTACGCCACGCTGATGGCCGCTCGGGTGGTAACGGCGCTGTGCCACGGAGCGTTCTTCGGCATCGGCTCGGTTGTAGCCGCCGGACTGGTCGCACCGAACAAGCGCGCCCAGGCGATTGCCATGATGTTCACCGGCCTGACCCTGGCCAACGTGCTGGGCGTGCCGTTAGGCACCGCACTCGGACAATATGCCGGATGGCGCTCGACGTTCTGGGCGGTGTCGGTCATCGGTGTCATTGCCGCCCTTGCCCAATGGTTGTGGCTGCCGAAAAACATCGCAATGGACAAAGCCAACCTTGCCAGTGAGTTCAAGGTGCTGGGCAAGCCCAACGTGCTGTTGGCCCTGGGCATGAGCGTCTTGGCCTCGACCAGCCTGTTCAGCGTGTTCACCTACATCGCGCCGATCCTGCAAGACATCACTGGCGTCAGCCCCCATGGCGTGACGATCATGTTGCTGCTGTTCGGTGTGGGTCTGACTGTGGGCAGCATGCTCGGCGGACGCTTGGCCGACAGTCGCTTGCTGCCTTCGCTGGTCGGCATGGCGTTGGCTGTGGTGCTGGTACTGGCCGCCTTCAGCCAGACCAGCCATTCGGTTGTCCCGGCAGCGATCACGCTGGTGCTGTGGGGAATCTTTGCCTTTGCCCTGTGCCCGATCCTGCAACTGCTGATCATCGATCAAGCCCATGAAGCGCCCAACCTTGGCTCGACGCTAAACCAAAGTGCGTTCAATCTCGGCAATGCGGCGGGTGCCTGGATTGGCGGACTGGTCGTCGCCAGCGGAGCCGATCTGGCAGACCTGCCCTGGACCGGCGCATTGGTGAGCGGCTTGACCGTGCTGACCGCGCTGTTTTTCATCTACCTGCAACGACGCCATACCGCCACAGTCAACGTTCCCGGCTGATCACTTCTTGACGTCCTGCGGATCCGAGGTCTGTTTTCGATCCGCAGGCTCCTTGGGCGCTCCGCTTTCACTGCGAATTTGCGCATGGCTGATCAAGGCGAAGATAAAACTGCCACCGACGATGTTCCCCGCCAATGTCGGTCCGGCAAACACCAGCCAGAAATCACTCCACGGCAATTCGCCGGCAAATACCAGGTAAGAAACCTCCAGCGAACCCACCACGATGTGAGTGAAATCTCCCAAGGCCATGAGATAGGTGATGAGGATGATGATCCACATCTTGGCGCTTTCCATGGACGGAATCATCCAGACCATGGTGGCGATCATCCATCCGGAAACAATGCCTTTGGCGAACATCTTGCTGGGGTCGTTTTCCATGATCTTGCGGCCGATGTCGAGGAAGGCCACATCGGTTTTGCTGTCGAAGATCGGCAGTTCCAGCATGACGTACGCCACCAGCAAGGTGCCGCAGAGATTGCCCACCAGCACCACCCCCCATAACCGCAGCAATCGACCGAAGTTGCCCAGCGTGGGCTTGCTCATGATCGGTAGCACGGCGGTCAGGGTGTTTTCGGTGAACAGTTGCTGACGGGCGAGAATGACCGCCAGGAACCCGGCGCAGTAGCCGAAACTGGCGATCACCTTGAACCCTTCGCCATCTGGCAGGCGTGAATTGAGCAAGCCCATGGCCATGAGCGACAGGCCCATGGTCAGGCCTGCGGCCAGCGCCGACCACCATAGCGCGGCCACGCTGCGTTCGAGTTCCTGATCGCCCTGGGTGCGGATGATTTCGTGAAGAACCGCCGCACGTGGCGGCTGGTTTTTTTCGACCTCGTGCTGCTCTTTTGGCGAGAGGTCGGGGGTCTTGCCGTCTTTTTTAGTGTCCATGGGGCTCCTGAACCGCAGGGGTGCGATGTTGTTACGACCCGCGTGGTTCAGGTTCCGTTCTGCTGGCCCGCCGTTATTCGACGCTGGCGTCATCCTTGAACTGATCCTTGACGTACTTGATCTCGGTCCGGCCATGGGGCGCGGGCAAGCCGTCCTCACCCAGGTTGACGAAGACCATCTTCTCGACCGTCAGAATGCTTTTGCGGGTGATCTTGTTGCGCACTTCGCAAGTCAGGGTGATCGAGGTGCGGCCGAATTCGGTCGCCGTGATGCCCAGCTCGATAATGTCGCCCTGGCGCGAGGCACTGACGAAGTTGATTTCTGAAATATATTTGGTGACCACGCGCTGGTTGCCCAACTGGACGATGGCGTAAATGGCCGCCTCTTCGTCGATCCAGCGCAGAAGACTGCCCCCGAACAACGTGCCGTTGGGGTTGAGGTCTTCGGGTTTAACCCATTTGCGTGTGTGGAAATTCATATTCACTCCCGAGCGTCTTGCCGAATGATGCCCATCATCATGGCAGAGCCCGACCTGGAGCTCTATCAGGCATCGCCTATGGCTTCGATTACCGTTCGGACATTGACCAACAGAAACGCTTTGGAAGATCAGCATAGCCCGCTATAATCGCCCCCGTTTCAAAACGGTAATCTTCACTTGCTACCGTTTTCCCGCCACCTGTCCGAGGGGCGCTGCAGCAGGTTCGACCTGTCAGGCTCGGATGGGGCGTTGCCTGGCCTTCAATGGCTGGACACTAAACGCACAACGGCGCCCATTCGCATACATTACGAATGGAGGCTCTTCATGAGCGCTGTTATCACGCCTGCAGATTTTAACGATTACAAAGTCGCCGACATGTCCCTGGCTGCCTGGGGCCGTCGTGAAACCATCATCGCCGAATCGGAAATGCCGGCACTGATGGGTCTGCGCAACAAGTATTCCGCCGAGCAACCGCTCAAGGGCGCGAAGATCCTCGGCTGCATCCACATGACCATCCAGACTGCCGTGCTGATCGAAACCCTGGTTGCCCTGGGTGCCGAAGTACGCTGGTCGTCCTGCAACATTTTCTCCACCCAGGACCAGGCTGCCGCCGCCATCGCCGCTGCCGGCATCCCGGTCTTCGCCTGGAAGGGTGAAACTGAAGAAGAGTACGAGTGGTGCCTGGAGCAAACCATCCTCAAAGATGGCGCGCCATGGGATGCCAACATGATCCTCGACGACGGCGGCGACCTGACCGAGCTGCTGCACAAGAAATACCCGCAAGTGCTCGATCGCGTTCACGGCGTGACCGAAGAAACCACCACCGGCGTGCACCGTCTGCTGGACATGCTGGCCAAGGGCGAGCTGAAGATCCCGGCCATCAACGTCAACGACTCGGTCACCAAGAGCAAGAACGACAACAAGTACGGCTGCCGTCACAGCCTGAACGATGCGATCAAGCGTGGCACCGACCACCTGCTGTCCGGCAAGCAAGCGCTGGTCATCGGCTACGGTGACGTGGGCAAAGGCTCCGCTCAGTCCCTGCGCCAGGAAGGCATGATCGTCAAGGTCTCCGAAGTCGACCCGATCTGCGCCATGCAAGCCTGCATGGACGGTTTCGAGGTGGTATCGCCGTTCATCGACGGTATCAACAACGGCACCGAAGCCAGCATCGACAAAGCGCTGTTGGGCAAGATCGACCTGATCGTGACCACCACCGGCAACGTCAATGTTTGCGATTCGAACATGCTCAAAGCCCTGAAGAAGCGCGCTGTCGTCTGCAACATCGGCCACTTCGACAATGAAATCGACACCGCTTTCATGCGCAAGAACTGGGCATGGGAAGAAGTGAAGCCACAGGTTCACAAAATTCACCGTACCGGCGCCGGCGATTTCGACCCGCAGAACGATGACTACCTGATCCTGCTGGCTGAAGGCCGTCTGGTTAACCTGGGCAACGCTACCGGTCACCCAAGCCGCATCATGGACGGTTCGTTCGCCAACCAGGTTCTGGCGCAGATTTTCCTGTTCGGCCAGAAGTACGCCGACCTGTCGCCAGCCCAGAAAGCCGAGCGTCTGACCGTTGAAGTACTGCCGAAGAAACTCGACGAAGAAGTGGCCCTGGAAATGGTCCGTGGCTTCGGCGGCGTCGTGACTCAACTGACCAAGACCCAGGCCGACTACATCGGCGTGACCGTTGAAGGTCCGTTCAAGCCGCACGCTTACCGCTACTGATTGGTTCCTGCTGTCCGCTTCCTCAAGGGGAGCGGACTCATGCAGGAAACACGCGCGCTCTGTAGGAGCGAAGCTTGCTCGCGAACGCTTCACCACGGGGTTTCTGAAACGCCGTGGCGCCTGCTTCGCGAGCAAGCTTCGCTCCTACAGAGAACGTAGCGTCCTGCAAGGCTTATACGCTTCCAAGGATATGACCATGTCCCAAGACCGTCGCTACAGCTTCGAATTCTTCCCGACGAAGACCGATGCTGGGCATGAAAAGCTGCTCGCCACTGCTCGCCAGCTGGCCACTTACAATCCCGACTTTTTCTCCTGCACCTACGGCGCCGGTGGTTCGACCCGTGATCGCACGCTGAACACCGTTTTGCAGCTGGAAAGCGAAGTCAAGGTACCTGCCGCTCCGCACCTGTCTTGCGTCGGCGACAGCAAGGCCGACCTGCGCGGCCTGCTGAGCCAGTACAAGGCGGCCGGCATCAAGCGTATCGTTGCCCTGCGCGGTGACCTGCCTTCCGGCATGGGTATGGCCAGCGGCGAAATGCGTCACGCCAACGACCTGGTTGATTTCATTCGTGAAGAGACCGGCGACCATTTCCACATCGAAGTCGCGGCTTACCCGGAAATGCATCCGCAAGCGCGCAATTTCGAGGACGATATCGCTAACTTCGTGCGCAAGGCCAACGCTGGCGCCAACAGTGCGATCACCCAATACTTCTTCAACGCCGACAGCTACTTCTATTTTGTCGAGCGTGTGCGGGCGTTGGGCGTGAACATCCCGATCGTCCCGGGAATCATGCCGATCACCAACTACAGCAAACTGGCGCGTTTCTCCGATGCCTGCGGGGCGGAAATCCCGCGCTGGATCCGCAAGCAACTGGAAGCCTACGGTGACGACACGCCAAGCATTCAGCGCTTCGGCGAGCAGGTCATTACCGAAATGTGTGAGCGCCTGTTACAAGGTGGCGCACCGGGCCTGCATTTCTATACCCTGAACCAGGCAGAAGCCAGCCTGGCTGTGTGGAACAACCTGAAGCTGCCTCGCTGACAGGTCCCATGCGCGTACACAGGCCCTCTACGGAGGGCCTTCTACTTTCAAAAGAACCACGGAAACCTGCAGTTCAATGATGACCGCGCCCTCGACTTCACGCCCACAACTCGTCTATCTGGTTTTCGGTTCCGAGACTTACCACCAGGAAGCCGTGTTCAGTATCTCCAGTGCCCTGAGCTGGTTGCGTGAAACACCGGAAGTGGCGCTCGACATCCAGGTCTTCAGTGACAACCCGCAACCTTACGAACACCTGCCGGTGCGCGTTCGTCACCTCGACGCAGAGACACGCAAACGCTGGAGCGAGCCACACGGCTATCACTTCCGCGTCAAGCATGTGGTGTTGCGTACGGTGCTCGAAGAGGCCGAAACTGCGCTGCTGATCGACACCGACACGTTCTTCCACTGCTCGCCGCTCAAGTTGTTCGAGCGCGTGCAACCCGGCACCCTGCTATGTAACGACTACTACACGCACTACGGCAACAACAAGGAAAACGTCCTCTACAGCGCTCTGTCATCCAGACTCATGGAGAAAGGCCTGGCCGACGACCAGATGATGCTGCTCAACTCCGGCGTCATTGGCTTGCACCGCCAGGATGCTCAGGTGCTGGATCGCTCGATCGCGCTGATCGACGAACTGTTTCCATTCGCACAAGGCGCATACACCCTCGAGGAATTCTGCCTTTCAGTGGCGGCCTATCGGACACTGGACATCAAAAAGTGTCCCGACCTGATTCATCACTACTGGAGCCGCAAGCAATTGTTCAGGGCCAAGGTTCAGGCCTGGGTTGCCAAACATGCCGCACAGCCAACCAGCCAGGCCGCTCTCGACGATACCCGCCGCGTATCGGCTCAGCTTCCAAGACCTCCACGATCGCAGCGGATGATTTACAAAGTCATCACACTGGCACTGCCCGCACATTTGCGGCAGTTCATTCGTGAAATCCTCTATGGCTGCTATGAACACCCTAACGAATTCGACAAGGCCTGCGGGCCGGTCTGGTGGGAGAAGGCGCTGCAAAACCAACAGGAACGACTCGGCACTCCGGTTTGTCGACACTTGCTCGAAGATTGGTTCACCAATCGCCTGGTCAAGCTGATTCTTGGGCAGCGGCGCGCTGCAATCCACGAGCATCTGCTCAATTCGCCGAGTAAATAGTGACGTTGCGCCCAATCTATCCAACACGGCGTTAAACATGCACGCCAGAGCTTCTCATTAGGCGGCAGGCGTACTAACCTCAGACCATGCCCGCCATTGCCCAGTTGCTCACCGTTGTGCTTTTCACTTGCCTGAGCTTCGCCGCCCGGGGCGAGAAACTGCGCATTGTCACCGAACCATGGGCGCCTTACGTCTACGAAGAAAATGGCGAGGCCCTTGGGCTGGACTACGAAACCACCGCCATTGTCTTCAAGCGTCTGGGCATCGAAGTGGAATGGCAATTCCTGCCATGGAAGCGCTGCCTGTCGATGCTCGAGACGGGCCAGGCAGATGGTGCGCTGGATATTTTCCACAGCGATGAACGCGATGCTACCTTGCTCTATCCCAGTGAACCGCTGTCGCAAGTGCAGTTCGTGATGTTCTACGCCAACGAGCGACCTCACCCCTTCCGCACCCTCGATGAGCTGCGCGGCCTGACCATCGGCACCTCACCAGGTTACCTGTACAGCCCGGATTTCCGCGAGTCGACGCTGTTCACTCGCGAACCGGCCCCCAGTCATGAAGCGAATTTCGGCAAGTTGGTTCGCGGGCGGATCGACCTGTTGATCACCGACCGCCGCGTCGGCCAGCATCTGCTCGACGAACTGAACATCCGCGACAAGATCACCGAAAATCCGACCATAATCAGCCAGCAAAGCCAGTTTCTGGCGGTGCGTCGCAATGCCGGCATGGACCTTTTGGTGCAGCGTTTTGGCGCCGAGCTCAAGCGCTTCAAGCGTGAGCCCGCCTACGCGGAATTGAGCGCCCGGTATGGCGCGGCACCGCCCAGCGCCTTGAATTCCGCACGGGCCACGGCCACCACCGCAAAAACCGTTGAGCAGCAGGAAAGCGGCGCGCAGTGATTGCTCTGTTATACTCCGGCGTTCCCGCCAGGCTCACGCCCGGACGCTCGGAATCGTAAAGGTATCTCGACCCCGCTACGGCGCAGCTTTTCAGCCCGCGCGAGCGCTCCAGACGAACCTTCGTGACCGAAGCAGGACCGGACGGGATTGCGTTCCTCTAAACGCTATTCGCGCCAGGCAAGACTCCCATTGGGCCAAGCCCTAACTTAGAACAGGATTACTCATGTCCTTTGCTTCCCTCGGTCTCTCCGAGGCTTTAGTCCGCGCCATCGAGGCAGCGGGCTATACCGAGCCTACTCCGGTGCAACAGCGGGCCATTCCCGCCGTGTTGCAAGGTCGCGACCTGATGGTTGCGGCACAGACAGGTACCGGTAAAACCGGCGGTTTCGCCCTTCCGATCCTGGAGCGGTTGTTCCCCAACGGTCACCCGGACAAATCCCAGCGTCACGGCCCGCGCCAACCACGCGTGCTGGTCCTGACCCCGACCCGCGAACTCGCGGCGCAAGTGCATGAAAGTTTCAAGGTCTATGCCCGTGACCTGAAATTCGTCAGCGCCTGCATCTTCGGCGGCGTCGGCATGAACCCACAGGTTCAGGCCATGTCCCGCGGCGTCGACGTACTGGTCGCCTGCCCTGGCCGTTTGCTCGACCTGGCCGGCCAAGGCAGCGTCGACCTGTCCCACGTGGAAATCCTCGTGCTGGACGAAGCCGACCGCATGCTCGACATGGGCTTTGTCCATGACGTGAAGAAAGTCCTCGCCCGTCTGCCAGCCAAACGCCAGAACCTGTTGTTCTCGGCGACGTTCTCCAAGGACATCACCGACCTCGCCGGCAAGCTGCTGCACAACCCGGAACGCATCGAAGTCACGCCGCCGAACACCACGGTCGAGCGTATCGAGCAGCGCGTATTCCGTCTGCCGGCCAGCCACAAGCGTTCGTTGCTGGCGCACCTGATCACCGCCGGAGCCTGGGAACAGGTACTGGTCTTCACCCGCACCAAGCACGGCGCCAACCGTCTGGCCGAGTACCTGGACAAACACGGCCTGAGCGCCGTCGCGATCCACGGTAACAAGAGCCAGAACGCCCGCACCAAAGCCTTGGCCGACTTCAAGGCCGGCACCGTGCGCATCCTGGTTGCCACCGACATCGCCGCTCGCGGCCTGGACATCGACCAGTTGCCACACGTGGTCAACTTCGAACTGCCGAACGTCGATGAAGACTACGTACACCGCATCGGCCGAACCGGCCGTGCCGGTCGCTCGGGCGAGGCGATTTCGCTGGTCGCCCCGGACGAAGAAAAACTGCTGAAAAGCATCGAACGCATGACCAAGCAGAAAATCGCCGACGGCGACCTGATGGGCTTCGACGCCAGCGCCGTGGAAGCCGAGAAGCCTGAAGCACGCGAGCGTCCGGACATGCGCAACCCGCGCAATCCGCGTGGTCCGCGTGGCGACGGTCCGAACGGCGGTGGTGGCGGTCGTAAAGACAAGGGCAAGGACAAGGGCAAGGAAAAACCGGCGTCAGGTGAACGTGGCGAGCGTCCAGCGCGCCAGCAAAAGCCACGCGAAGGCACCCCGGCTCGCGAGCAGCGTCAGCCAAGCCAGCCGCCACGCCCGGCAGCCGACCGTGCTCCGGATGAGTTTCTGGACGACGATATCGATAACTTCGGTAACCGCGTCGACTACGTGCCTCAGCAAAAACCAGCTCAGGGTCGTGGACGTCGTCCGGGGGCTCCGGCACAAGGCACGGCTGCTGGCTCGGGCGCACCCCGTGGCGGCAAGCCACAAGGTCGCCAGAACGGTCCACGCAACAGCGATGGCGCCAGCACCGGCACACCACCTGCCAAGCGCAATGGTCCACGCAACGGTGCGCCGCGTGACGGCCAGGCCCGTCGCGAAGACTCGCGCAACCGCCGTCCGGCCCGTGACGACCAGCCGCGTTCGGAACCTGCCGTACAGAACCCACGCGGTCCTGCGCCGAAGATCATGCACAAGGAATCGAAGGCTGACCGCTTCCCGACACCTGAGCAGCTGGATCAACTGCCAAGCCGTCCTCGCGGTGAAAAGCCGGCGCTGTTGACCCGTAACAGGTAAGCAACAAGCTCACCCAGGTTAATGATTGTGGCCGAGGACACTGCGAGAGCAAGCGTTGCTCAAGCAATGTCCAGCTAAAAAAAGAGCCCCGACTTACCAGAGTCGGGGCTCTTTTTTTGCTTACGATTTGTTCCGAATCCCTTCAAAGGTGATGTACAGATCTACGAGGCTCGAACCCGGCGCGAGCTTGCCTGTCTGGCCAAAATCTTCACGCTTGATGGTCGTGCGACCCTCGAAGCCTGCCCGGTACCCACCCCATGGATCAGCGCCCTCGCCTAAAAACACACCTTTGACCACGACCGACCTGGTGACGCCGCTCAGGGTCAGATCGCCTGTCACGTCAGCCGTTGTCTTGCCCTCGGCGTTCTTTCCGGTTGCCTTGATAGCGGTCGACACAAACTTCGCTGCCGGATACTGACGGGCATTGAGGTATTCCTTGTCGAGCAAATGCTTGTCACGCTCGGCATGATTGCTGAACAGACTGGCCGTACGCACATTCACTTCAAGCTTGCTGTCTTCAATGTTTTGCGCGTCGAAACTGAATGTGCCGTCCAGGTCCCTGAAAGTGCCAGTGATGAAGCTGTACCCCAGATGACTGACCTTGAAATCAATAAAGGCATGCTGCCCTTCCTTGTCGATCACATAGTCAGCGGCCGTCGCTTGCCCCATAAAAGACATGAGGGCACCGACCGCCAACCCACAAATCGATTTTCTCAGCATAGTTGCTTCCTTACCCGACAAAACGAGAGCGAATGCTCCTCGACATGGAGGTAAAGACTGAGAACCACGTATTAAGCAGGAATTAATGCGGTCTGTAGGACGCAGCGTAGGAATAATGCCTATTCCGAGTACGACAGCACGCAAAAGCACACCCCGTCGAGACGGCTCTCACCCTTTTCACGGACAAAAAAACGCCCCGCCGACCAATGATCTGCGAGGCGTTTTTTTGTCAGGCGAAAAGATTACTTCGCTTTGACGCCTTCAAAGCTCACGTACATATCAACTGCATCGGAGCCTGCCCCCAGGTCTTTCTGCTTGCCGAAATCGGAACGCTTGATGCTGAAAGTACCCTCGAAGCCGGCACGGTAGCCGCCCCATGGATCCTTGCCTTCACCCAGGAAAGTGGCCTTGACCACGATTGGCTTGGTGACGCCGAGGATGGTCAGGTCGCCCGCCACGTCAGCAGTATCCTTGCCTGCGGCGTTTTTGCCGGTCGGTTTGACGCTGGTCGAAACAAACGTGGCTTTGCTGCCGTTCAGGAAGTCTTTGCTGGCGATGTGCTTGTCACGCTCAGCGTGGTTGGTGAACACGCTGGCGGTGTTGACGTTGAACTCGATCTTGCTGGCTTCAGGCTTGGCAGCGTCGAAGCTGAACTTGCCGTCGATGTCCTTGAAAGTACCGGTGATGAAGCTGTAGCCCAGGTGGCTGATCTTGAAGTCGACGAAGGCGTGCTGGCCTTCTTTGTCGACCACGTAGTCAGCGGCCATTACGTTACCGGCGGACAACAGGGCCGAACCAATTGCCAGAGCGGCCAGAGTCTTTTTCAACATGCTTTGTTTTCCTTTGGAGTCGAGGTTGAACTTCAGGCTTTGCGACCCAGCATTCGCTTGAGGGTCACATCACGGTCGATAAAGTGGTGCTTCAATGCTGCCAACGCATGGAGGCCGGAAAAAATTACCAGCACCCACGCCAGGTAGAGATGAATCACGCCAGCGGTATCTGCCTGGTCCGGCAGTCCGGATACCAATGCAGGCACTTCAAACAAGCCAAACACCGGGATACCGACACCGTCTGCGGTGGAAATCAGGTAACCGGCAATCATCACAGCGAACAGACTGAGATACAGAAAGCCATGGCCGAACTTGGCGCCGAGACGCGTCATGCGGCTGTAGCTGGACAAGGTTGGCGGTGGCGGACTGATGAAACGCCACAGCACCCGCAACACCATCACACCCAGCAACACCAGGCCGATGCTTTTGTGCAGGTCCGGCGCGTCTTTGCGCCAGGTGCTGTAGTAGTCGAGCCCGACCATCCACAGCCCGAGCGCGAACAGCGCGAAGACCGCCAGCGCCACGCCCCAGTGCATAAAGATGCTGACCCAGCCATAGCGGGAAGAAGAGTTACGTAGCTGCATTGCCTAGATCCTGTAAGTGCTGGCCCAAGACTATCGATTTATCTATCGAATTAAAGCCGAAAATTTCGCTATGAAATATCGAGAAATGCGATCAAGAGCCTGGAGCAGCCAAATTAAGAAAAGATTAAAGTCCAAATTGTTAAAACAAGTGAATACAAACCAGAGAACACCTGTATCAAAAGGTTTATTCAATGGCTAGCTGCGATTTTCTCCGGGCAAAAAAAAGCGCGACCCTCTGGGCCGCGCTTTTTTTCACCTGAAGATTACTGAGTCTTGGCCTCAGTGGTCGCCACAGGTTTGGCCGCTGGCTTCTTCGCCGGTTCGGCCTTTTTCACCGGGGCCTTGGCCGGGGCTTTTTTCGCTTCGGTCTTGGCTGCTGGCTTGGCTGGAGTTTTTGCCGGTGCCTTCTTCGCAGGTTCAGCTTTCACCGGCGCCGCAGGCTTGGGTGCTTCGACCGGCGCCGGAGCAGCGACCGGTGCTGGAGCAGGTGCCGGCGCTGGAGCTACCGCGGGCTCTGGTGCCTTGACCGGTTCCGGTTTTTTCTCGTCATCCGAGCCGCCGAACAGGTTCGTGAAGAAGTTGCCCTTCTTCGCGGCTACCGCGCCGGCACCTGCCGCCGCCGCAACGGCCGGAACAACTTTCGCCGGTTCGAAGGACTTGCCTGCCGCCAGATCTTCGACCTGGCTGGCCGCACGTTGACCGGTGCGCAATGCGCCTTCCAGCGTGCCCGGATACAAGGTGTCAGTGTGTTCGCCAGCGAAGGCTACGCGCTGAATCGGACGCTCCCACAAGCGCCAGAACTTGCTGATCTGGCCCGGGCCGAAGGCCAGGTAGGCGCCACCCATTGAAGGGTCGGTGCTGTAGCGACGGATTTCATAACCGGTGAACGAGCCACGCGCCTGTGGATAAAACGCGTGCAGGCGAATCAGTACCTGATCGACCATCTGCTTGTCGCCAAACGCTTGCATCACCCGGGCATTGTCGCCGGACAGGTTGATTACCACGTTGGCACCGCCCTTCAGCGCTGGCTCGATCCACAACATGCCCAGACCGGCGTTGCTGTAGATTTCGCCGGACATGCGCGATTTGGATTCCCAAACCGGGGTCTTGAACTTCAGCATGATCTGGTCGCGCCAACCGTAGTTGGTGCCCTTGATCGCCGCCAGGTGCTGGGCGTCCAGCGCTGGGGTCATCTGAATCTTGTTCAGGGCGCGCAACGGTACAGCCAGGACTACGTAGTCCGCCTGATAGCCGACGCTGCCGACTTTGACAGTCACGCCGTCCTTGTCCTGGATGATCGCCGAGACCGGGGAGCTGGTCTTGATGGTTTTCAGCTGTTTGACAAAGGCCTGGGCCAGCACCGGGCTGCCACCTACCAGGCGCGACGCACGCAGGTCGCGGTCGGAAACACCACGGTAGACGCGGCTCTGCTGAGCAAAGTAAAGCAGCGAGATACGCGAAGGTTCGTCATAACGGGTACGAATCTGCTGGTTCACCAGTTGGCGGGCCGTGGCTGGCAGGTTCAGGCGATCGAGCCAATTGGACACGTTGATCTGGTCCAGGGCGTGCAGCGTGCTGTTGGCCGCCGGATTTTGCGGGTCGTCGATCGAACGCGCCAAGTCATCCAGGGTTTTCTCGTAGCGCTTGAGCGCTTCAGCGGTGGCCGGTTGCTTGGTCGTCAGGTCGGCGGCGGAGACATACTCGCCATCGATCAGGTAGCCCGGCGTGCGCACGAACTCGGGGGCCGGCGTGGTGCTCAGTTTGAAGGTCGACACGTATTTGTTCAGGACCGGCTGAGTCTTGTCGTTGCCGATCCATTCGCTGGTGGCCATGCCGGAACGACCGCCCAGACTGGATTTGGCTTCCAGCAGCGTGACCTGCCAGCCTTTGTTCTGCAGCTCATAAGCCGCCGTAAGGCCCGAGACCCCGCCGCCGATCACGATCGCGGTTTTATCCTTGGCCAGCGCAGACACGCTGAACAGCCCCAACATCACCAGCGCACAGGCGCGCAGCCAACCGACAGACATTCAGCGAACTCCGGAAATACACGAAAAAAATAGCGGTTTTGCGAGCCAGACGACTCAAGAGCCGAGAAGGATACGTCAGCCTTCAGACGCCCGCCAGCAACGTCTATCTACCTGTGCAAAGTAGCTCAATCGACACAATGGGTTGTCCCGGTGGCGTGCATTGCATAGGCTTGCGCGATTGTTTGTTCGCGCCTGCCGCGGACCGCCTCGAGGAGAGAGAAAATGGGCCTGAATAATCAGTGGATGCAACGCGACCTCGCGGTGTTGTGGCATCCCTGCACCCAGATGAAAGATCACGAACAACTGCCGCTGATCCCGATCAAGCGCGGTGAAGGCGTCTGGCTGGAAGATTTCGAAGGCAAGCGCTACCTCGATGCGGTCAGTTCCTGGTGGGTCAACGTGTTCGGCCACGCCAATCCGCGAATCAACCAGCGGATCAAGGATCAGGTGGATCAGCTGGAGCACGTGATCCTCGCCGGTTTCAGTCATCAGCCGGTGATCGAACTGTCCGAACGCCTGGTAAAGATGACGCCGCAAGGCCTGACCCGGTGTTTCTACGCCGATAACGGGTCGTCCTGTATCGAAGTCGCGCTGAAAATGAGCTTTCACTACTGGCTCAACCGTGGTCAGTCGAACAAGAAACGCTTTGTCACGCTGACCAACAGCTACCACGGCGAAACCATGGCAGCGATGTCGGTCGGCGACGTGCCACTGTTCACTGAAACCTACAAGGCCTTGCTGCTGGACACCATCAAGGTGCCGAGCCCGGATTGCTACCTGCGTCCCGACGGCATGAGCTGGGAGGAACATTCGCGCAACATGTTCGCCGCGATGGAGCAGACCCTGGCCGAGAACCATGACAGCGTCGCTGCCGTGATTGTCGAGCCGCTGATCCAGGGTGCCGGCGGCATGCGCATGTACCACCCGGTGTACCTCAAGTTGCTGCGAGAAGCCTGCGACCGTTATGGCGTGCACCTGATCCACGATGAAATCGCCGTGGGCTTCGGCCGCACTGGAACCATGTTCGCCTGCGAACAGGCCGGCATCCGCCCCGATTTCCTCTGCCTGTCCAAAGCCCTGACCGGCGGCTACCTGCCGCTGGCGGCATGCATCACCACCGACGAGGTGTACAGCGCCTTTTACGACGATTACCCGACCCTGCGGGCCTTCCTGCACTCGCACAGTTACACGGGTAATCCACTGGCCTGCGCGGCGGCGTTGGCGACGCTGGATATCTTCGAAGAAGACAACGTCATCGAGAACAACCAGGCCCTGGCCCAGCGCATGGCCTCCTCCACCGCGCACCTGGCCGATCACCCGAACGTCTCGGAAGTGCGCCAGACCGGCATGGTGCTGGCGATCGAGATGGTCAAGGACAAGGCGAGCAAAGAAGCCTATCCGTGGCAGGAACGCCGGGGCTTGAAAGTGTTCCAGCATGCGCTGGAGCGCGGGGCTTTGCTGCGGCCGTTGGGCAGCGTGGTGTATTTCCTGCCGCCGTACGTGATTACTCCGGATCAGATCGACTTCCTGGCCGAAGTGGCGAGCGAAGGCATCGACATCGCCACTCGCGACAGCGTCAGTGTGGCGGTGCCGGAGAACTTCCACCCTGGCTTCCGTGATCCGGGCTGATTGGCAACGCTCGTTCCCACGCTCTGCGTGGGAACGCAGCCCGGGACGCTCCGCGTCCCAAAAGCGGACGCAGAGCGTCCGGTGAGGCATTCCCACGCAGAGCGTGGGAACGATCAAATTAAAGAGAATCCGCATGAGACTGTCCCGCTTCTTTATCGACGCCCCCCTGAGCATCGGCGAGCACGAACTGCCCGAGGCCCAGGCCCATTACATCAGCCGTGTGCTGCGCATGGCCGAGGGTGATGCGGTGCAATTGTTCGACGGCTCGGGCCATGAGTTTCGCGGCACGCTGACGGAAGTCGGCAAGAAGCGTGTGGTGGTGAGCATCGATGAGAGCTTCACCGGCCAGGTCGAGTCGCCATTGCAGATCCACCTCGGCCAGGGCTTGTCCCGGGGCGAGCGCATGGACTGGGCGATTCAGAAAGCCACCGAATTGGGCGTCAGCGAAATCACGCCGATTTTCAGCGATCGCTGCGAAGTCCGGCTCAAGGACGAGCGCGCCGACAAGCGCTTGCAGCACTGGCGCCAGGTGGCGATCAGCGCTTGCGAGCAATGCGGTCGTTCAAGGGTACCGGTGATTCATCCACCGCTGTTACTGGCCGATTGGTTGAAGTACACGGACGCTGAATTGAAGCTGGTACTGCATCCGGTGGCCGAGCCGCTGGTGAGTCATGCCAAACCTTCAAGCCTGGCATTCCTGATCGGCCCGGAGGGTGGGTTGTCCGATGCCGAAGTCGATCAGGCCAAGGCCGGCGGCTTCCATGCCGCCCGCCTCGGCCCACGGGTGCTGCGTACTGAAACCGCGCCGGTAGTTGCGCTGGCAGTAGCCCAGCAACTGTGGGGTGATTTCTAAGCTACTGCACCGGATCACTCACCGGTTTGGCAATGATCGCCTTGAGTTCGCTGGTCATCGGGAATTCAAGGTTCAACCCCTTCGGCGGGATCGGCTGCTCAAACCAGCGTTTATAGATGCCATTGATCTCGCCTGAACTGTACAGATCCGCCAACACACCGTTGACCAGCGCCAGGAACTGCGGATCGTCCTTGCGCACCATGCAGCTGTAGATCTCCCGTGACTGCTCTTCCCCGACGACCACCCACTTGTGTGGGTCATGGGCCTTCGCGCGTTCCCCGTAGAGCAGCGCGTCGTCCATGTAGAAGGCCGCCGCCCGTCCCGATTGCAGCATCTGGAAGGCTTCGCCGTGGTCCTTGGCGCTGATCACAAACATGTCGATCTTGTGATCGACGTTGTAGCTTTTCAAGAAGCGCTCATTGGTGGTGCCGGCGGTCGTCACCACGTTCTTGCCGCGCAAGTCGGCGAAGCTCTTGATTCCGCTGTCCCTGGCCGTCAGCAACTGGCCTTTGACGTAGATGAAGCCGTAGGAGAACGCCACTTGTTTCTGCCGCTCGGCGGTCACGCCGGTGGAACCGCACTCCAGGTCAACCGTGCCGTTCTGCACCAGTGGAATGCGGGTTTGCGAGGTCACCAGGTTGTACTTCACCTTCAACTCCGGCAGGGCCAGTTGCTGCTGGATGCGCTCGACGATCTTGCCTGCCAGATCCACCGAGTACCCCATCGGCTTGCCGCTATGATCACCCACATAAGAGAAAGGCACCGAAGCATCGCGATAGCCCAGAGTGATGCTGTTGGCGCTGGCGACCTTGCTCAGGGTGCCGGTCAAAGGCATTTCATTGGCCTGAACCTGACTGCCGAGCAACAGGCCAAGCGTACAAGTGAGCAACGTGATTTTTTGCATTGTTATTCTCCGTTGTGGGTATTGGTTTATCGGACGCGTGCCGCGATGGCGGTGATTTCCACCAACACCTGCGGTCGGGCCAGTTCGGCCTGCACGGTGGTGCGACTCGGCGCTTGACCCGGTGACAGCCAGGCCGACCAGACCTCGTTCATCGCGGCGAAATCTTCGTTGATGTTCTTCAGGTAAATGGTCGCGCTGAGCAGATGGTCCTTGCCGCTCCCCGCCTCGGCCAGCAGCGAGTCGATTTTCGCCAGCACCTCGCGGGTCTGGCTGGCTGCATCCGTGGCATCGCCGGGCACCTGCCCGGAAAGAAACACCAGATCGCCAAAGGTCACGGCGCCGGACAGGCGCGGGTTGCTGTGCAGTCGGGTAATGCTCATAACAGTGTCCTCTTCAGAAGTCAGTATTCAGGCGGCGCGGTGGTTGAAACCCTGCAGGTCGATGGAAGTCCGACGCTCGCCAATCAGTTCACTGAGCAGGCGCCCGCTGGCGCATGCCAGGGTGAAACCCAGCGCGCCGTGGCCAAGGTTGAGCCACAGGTTGCGATACGCGGTCGCACCCAGCAGCGGCACTCCGTTAGGTGTAGCCGGGCGCATGCCGGCCCATTCGACAGCCGCGTCGTAGGCACCGGCATCGGGAAAGGTCTCACGGGCCTGACGCTTGATCAGCGCCAGTCGCTTGGGGTCGAGCGCAGGGTCGAAACCGACGATGTCGACCATCGCCGCCACCCGCAATTGCTCGCCGATACGCGCGTAGACGATCTTGCGGTCGTAGTCAGTGATGCTCACGTCCGGCGCCCGATGACCGGCGCCAATTGGCACGGTCAGGCTGTAGCCCTTAAGTGGATACAACGGCAGTTGCAGCCCGGGCAGAGCCAACAATGGGCTGCGGTGGCCGGCGGCGATAACCAGATGCTCGACCGGCAGCACTTGCTCGCCGAGTTCGATGGCGTTGACGCTGCCGTTGTTGTGGCGAATGCCGGTCACTGTTTGCCCGAGACGGAACTCGCAACGGCCGGAGGCCTGCAACCGGGCAGCCAGTTGCTGGCAGAAACCATGGCAATCGCCGACCTCTTCGTCCGGGGTGTAAATCGCGCCGACGAAGGGGGCATCGGCCAATGCCGGCTCCAGCCGCGTACATTCGGCAGGCGACAACACCTGCTGTTGCAGCGGGTCGGCCAGACCCCGGCACGCATGCTCGAAGCTGCTGTTCTGGCGGAAGGTCACCAGTTTGCCGTTGCGCCGCCACTGAAATCCCGTCAGTCCATCGTCCTCGCGCCAGGACTTCAAAGTGGCCTGGCTGAGCAGCGCCAGGCGCAGCAAGTGTGCGGCGTTCTCACGGTTGACCGAGCGACGGCAGGCGCCGAGGAAAGACGCCATCCAACGCCACTGGGCCGGGTCGAAGCGCGGGCGCAACTTCAGCGGTGAATCGCCGCGCAACATCCAGCCGATGGCCTGCAAAGGCACACCCGCGTCGGCCAGCGGCGCGACATAGCGATAGGAGAGCTGGCCGCCATTGGCGAAGCTGGTTTCACTGCCCAGCGAATCCCGGGCTTCGATCACTGTCACCTCGACGCCGTCGCGCACCAGCGCATAGGCCGTTGCCAGGCCGATCACGCCGCCTCCGATGATGCACACACGCTGAGCCATGTCCGTCCTTAAAGCCGTTGAGAAGACGATGCCAAGGTTAGAGCCAGGTGACAGACGTTGAACAATGCATAAAGATGGCAACCCCATAAACAAAGGTTATGGACTTGCCATGCGCCTGCGCCACATCGAGATCTTCCAGGCAATCCGACAAACCGGCTCGATCAGCGCTGCCGCGCAATTGCTGCACGTTTCGCAGCCGGCGGTGAGCAAAGTGTTGCAGCATGCCGAGCAACAACTGGGCTTCGCGCTGTTCCTGCGCGTACGCGGCAAACTGCAGCCGACGCCGGAAGCATTGGAGTTGGAGCGCGAGGTCGACAAGGTCAGCGAAAGCCTGCAAGGCGTGCGACGTCTGGCCCAGAGCCTGCGCCGCGAGCCTGGCCACAGTCTGCGGATCGGCGCCACGCCGGCGCTGGCCCTTTCATTGTTACCGCCGGCCATTCACGAGTGGACCAGACGCTACCCGGACATTGCCTGCGAACTGTCCAGCGCCCACAGTCGCGAACTGGTGCAGAACCTGTTGATGCGCGAAGTGGATGTCGCCCTGACCCTGCAACGCCCGGATCACCCAGGGCTCAAGGCACAGGCGCTGGCTTCGGGGGTTTTGGTGGCGCTGGCACCGGCGAGTTACTGGCCGGCGACGGAGGCAGGAACGCCGCTGCCGCTGATGGCGCTTGCCGATGCACCCTTGATCGGCCTGTCCAGCGCCGACCCATTGGCTGCCCGGCTCGATAGTTACCTGGAAGCGGTTGATCCACCGCCGCGGATACGCATCGCCGTGCAGACCTATTCACTGGCCCGGGCCATGGTGGAATCAGGTGCCGGTCTGGCGGTGATCGACCCCTTCACCGCCCTCGGCGCCTCACCGGGCACCACGACCCTCCGCCCGCTGGCCCCGCCATTGCCGATTACCCTGTATGCCGTGACTCGCGCCAGCGAACCACCGCCGCACACACTTGATGAACTGCTGCAGATCTTCAGTCGCCGTGCCCGGGAGCAATTGGACAACCTGATGCCTGGGCAACCCTGAAGTCTGATCAAGCCCCCTTGGCGCGTTACAGGACGTAGAACAAAATCGCCACAAAGTGCAGCAGACTTCCGGCGATCACGAACAGATGCCAGATCCCGTGGGCATGTCGCAATCGGTGATCGAGGGCGAAAAAGATAATCCCGACGGTGTACAACACGCCGCCCGACGCCAGCCAGGCAAACCCTGCGCTACCCAGTGCAGCCAGCAATGGCTTGACCGCCACCAGCACGATCCAGCCCATCACCGCGTAAATCACGATCGACAGGATCCGCGCTTCGGAACGCGGCTTGATCTCTTGCAGGATGCCGATCAGCGCCAACCCCCAGACAATCCCGAACAGCGTCCAGCCCCACGGTCCACGCAGCGTCACCAGACAGAACGGTGTATAGCTGCCGGCGATCAACAGGTAGATCGAGAAGTGATCGACTTTCTGCATGATCGCTTTCTTGCGCCCGCGCACGCTGTGGTACACGGTCGATGCGCTGTAGAGCGACATCAAGGTAAAGCCGTAGATCGCCACGCTGACGATTTTCCATGGGCTGCCGTCCATGCTGGCAATCACCAGCATCCACACCACACCAACCGTTGCCGCCACTGCCCCGACCAAATGCGTCCAGGCGTTCAATCTTTCCCCGTGATACATCGTTTACCCACCTCATCAATCATTGCCGCAACACGCAAGGCTCAGGCCTGCAGTCTGAAAGCGCAATATTTCAGAACATAACACCCCCCCTGTAGGAGCCGGCTTGCTGGCGATAGGATCTCAAGTTTCACGTTGATCTTCAGGGCCTCATCGCTGGCAAGCCAGCTCCCACAAAGGTCTGCGTGCCCGAACGTAATTAGGCACAATCGAGCGATTCCAAAAAGAGTCCGCCCCATGCTGATCGATGAAGAGTTGACCCTGAAAAAACTCGAGGTGTTCCTGGCCTTCATGCGCACCGGCAACCTCGCCCGGGCCGCCGCCGAGTTGCAGACCAGCAACGTCAGCGTTCACCGCGCGATCCACTCTCTGGAAAGCGCCCTGCGCTGCCCGTTGTTCAAACACGAAGGCCGCAACCTGACACCGCTGGAGAGCGCCTATGTGCTGGAAGAGCGCGCGCAAAAGCTGATTCAGGACGTCGTCGAGAGCGTGCGCCTGACCCGTGAGGCCGCCGGATTTTCCGCCGAGCGCTTCAAGTTGGGTTCGCTGTATTCGTTGACGGTGAAGACCGTGCCGCAACTGATCATGGGCCTTAAGATCCGCCGCAGCGAGCTGAATATCGATCTGATTCTCGGCTCGAATTTCGACCTGTTGTACAAGCTCAAGAACATGGAAGTCGACGCGATCCTGGTATCACTGGACGACAGCATCATCGACCCGGACCTGGAACATATCCCACTGTTCTCTGACGACATCTTCCTGGCCACGCCGGCCGACTCGAAGTTCGCCCAACGGACCGAAGTCGACCTGGCCGAGGTCCGCGACGAAACTTTCATCACACTGACCCAAGGCTTCGCCACCCATCAGGATGGCAAGCGGGTATTCGAGCAGGCGGGGTTCGAGCCAAAGGTGGCGATGCAGGTCAACGACATCTTCACGCTGCTGAGCATGGTCAGCTCAGGCGTGGGTTACGCGTTGCTGCCGGGGAGGATTGCGGCGGTGTACGAGAACCGGGTGAAGCTGATTCCGTTGCAGGAACAATATCGCTTGCAGCAGCACATCGGCGTGGTGTTCCTCAAGGCCAAGGAGCGCGATCCGAATCTGCTGGCGTTGCTGGCCGAGTGTCGGATGTATGCCAATCGCCAGGCTTGAGTGTGGCGAGGGAGCTTGATGATCGTTCCCACGCTCTGCGTGGGAATGCTTCAAGGGACGCTCCGCGTTCCAGCTTTCGAATGGGACGCGGAGCGTCCCGGGCTGCATTCCCACGCAGAGCGCGGGAACGATCAGTTAGCCCACAATCCCGCGAACAATGAAGTACAACAACGAAGGCCCGAGCAGGCAGCCCAGCCCAGTGTGAAAGGTCGCCGTCAACGCCCCATAAGGCACCAACCGCCGATCCGTCGCCGCCAGCCCCGCCGTCACCCCGCTCACAGTGCCGGCCAACCCGCCAAACACCATCGCCGAACGCGGGTTATCCAGGCCCATCCAGCGCGCCGCCACCGGCGTGCCGACCATCACCAGGATCGCCTTGATCAACCCCGTGGCAATCGACAGCGCCATCACATCCGAGGTCGCGCCGATGGCTGCACCGGTCACCGGACCGACGATGTAAGTCACCGCGCCGGCGCCAATGGTGGTCATGCTCACCGCATCGCGATAGCCGAACACCCAGGCCATGCACGCACCGACAATGAACGGCAGCACCGTGCCCAGCAGCAGCGCGATCACCCCGATCAACCCGGCCTTCTTCGCTTCGGTCGCCTGCACTTCGAACGCCGTGGCGACGATGGCGAAATCGCGCAACATGGCGCCGCCCATCAAGCCGATGCCGGAGAACAGCGTCAGGTCCGCCAGGCCTTTTTGCCCGCCGGTCATGGTGCCACCGACCCAGGCCAGCACCAGGCCGATGACGATGGCAATCGCCGAGCCATGAATGCGCCCGAAAGTCAGGCGTTTGGAGAGAATCACCGATACCCACATGATCACGCCGACGAAGGCGAAGGCAGTGACCAGACCGTTGTGTTCCAGACCTTTCTCGATGAGATCCCACATGTCAGCGACCTCCTGCCGGTGCGCCGACCGAGGTTACATCCGCCGGTTCATCGGGCAACGGTTCACCTTTATGAGTCCGGCTGATCAAGGCAATGGTGCAACCGCAGACCAGCACCGAACCGATCGCCGCCAGCACCGCCACCGGGCCGCCATGCAGTGCCGTGACCACGTTCTGTTGCGCGGCCATCGCCACCACCACCGGAATGTACATCGCGCCCCAGAAGCCGACGCCCATCTCGCAGTCCTTGGTCATGCCGCCACGTTTTTGCATCCACAACCGCGCGCAGATCAGCAGGATCATGGCGATCCCGACCCCGCCGACGTTGGATTTGACGCCCAGCAATACGCCGAGCATGTCACCCATGATCACTCCTGCCAGCGTACAGATCGCGAGCAGCGCCACACCGTAAATAATCATTGTTGTTGTCCTCAAAGTGCATCGTCGGATGTTGTTTTTGTTGTTCGAAGCCTGACTCGCGGATCTAAGGGTGGCGGCTTCCCTCCTCACGCATCAGCGCCTGCAGGGTATCGAGCCGTGCACCGTCGAAGGCAATCACGGTGCCTTGCTCGAATACCCGGCGCGCCAGCCCGGTCAACACCGCACCGGGCGGCAGTTCGATCTGTAGACGCACGCCACGCTCGTAGGCGCTTTGCACAGTGCCGCGCCAATCCACCACGCGGCACATGTTGAAAGCGAGGTCGTCGCGCAGCGCATCAACCTTGAACACCGGCCGCGCGCGACTGCCGCTCAGGTAACCGATCTTCGGGGTTTGCAGTTGCACCTTGGCGAAGGCTTCGGCGAGGGTTTTTGCAGGCATGTCCAACAGCGGGCAATGCGAAGGCACGCTCACCGCCAGACGCTTGGCCAGCCCTGCCCCGCGACTTCTTGCCAGCTCAGCCACTGCCTTCATCGCAGCGTCACTGCCGGCGATTACCACCTGGTTATCGGCGTTGATGTTGGCCAGGTAAACCGGCGTGTCGACGTTGTGCACCTGCGCCAGCAAACCTTCCACGGTGGCCAGGTCCAGACCGATGATCGCGGTCATGCCATAGCCCTGTGGATACGCCCGTTGCATCAGCTCACCGCGCAGGCTGACCAGATGCAACGCATCGCTGAACGCCAGGGCTCCGGCCACCACCGCTGCCGGATAGGCACCGATGGAAAGCCCCGCGACATGATCCGGGTCCATCGCCAACTGCCGTGAAGCCGCCACACCGGCGATCAGCAGGCAAAGCTGCACGGCCCTTGTCGACTGCAATGATTGCGCAGAATCCAGCAGCAAAACATCTTCACCAAGAATGTCGCTCGCCTCGCTCAAGGTTTGCCGAGGCAACCGCTGGAGCATGCCCGGCTGTTGCGCGCCTTGTCCCGGGAACACCAGCAAGCTGCTCATGCTGCTTGCTCCTGCGGGTTCCATGGGTCAATCACCAAGCAGGCTTCGCGGGTGTTTTTCAGTAGCACACGATTCGAAGTGCCGGCCCATTCGCGCAAGGCAACACCACCCGACGGCGTCTGCAATTGCATGTCCACGACACATGGCGCCGTATCGAGCAACGCCAGCAACTCCCGAGCCTGCTCACGCGCCAGAGGTAGTGGCGTACGCAAAATCAGATCCAGATCACTGCCCTGATGCAGCGCTGCAAAGCCGCTGGCCAATTCGAAGCCGGCACTGCCGCTGACGCCCCAGACCCAGCCGCACGCATCAAGCGCAGGGCGCAATTGCGCCAAGGCTTCAAGTGCCGGCAAGTCACGGGCGATATCGACACGGCAGAGTTCCTCGGGCGCTACGCGACGGGTAATAGAAGCCATCGCCATCGACGTCGCATAACGCTGCTCACGCAAACGCCCGCGCACGCCGACCGCAATCCGCTGCGCTGCCGACAGCGCGCGGCGCACCACCACCGGTTGCCCCGAGTTGAGCGACTCGACTGCCCACGCAGGCGCATTCGCAGGCAACTGCGCCGGGGTCATGCCCCAGAGCAGGTCGTGGGCCAGGGGCGCGTTCACCACTGCTCACTCAGCAATTGGCGGACCTTGCTCGAAGCGGCACGATTGGTCGCGCCGAGACGACCGCTGAGGTCGGCGCCCTTGTGCGCAACATCGTCAATCGCTAGCGTCAGGCATTCAGTCACCCGCGCCAGATCCGCCGCCGTCGGCTGTTCGATCTGTTCCACCGCCAAGGTTTCCCACAGCAGGCCGAGGCTGGCATAGCTGTCGATGTCATAGGCCATCGGCGGCACACTGGCAGCCAGGGTTTCCAGCTCTTCGACACTGCGCAAGGTCACCCGCGCGGCCGACGCTTTGCCCATGGCATGCACCATCACACCCGGATCACGCAGGGCGATCAGTCGGTTGGCCTGATACCCGTGGGCCAGGAACGCCCCGGACATCGCCTTGCCCACCAGCAAACCGATCACGGCATGACCGGCGAGGCGTGCACGAGCATAACTGTCCGCGGCAGCTGCCAGCGCCTGATGAATGCCCAGCGCTTCTTCGCGTCGACCATAAGCCTGGCTCGGCACATCGACGATGGCGATCAAGGCACGTTTCTGCGCTTTGTCCTGATCCGCCGTAATCACTTCATCCACAGCCTTGGCCAGACCCCAGCCTTCGAGCAATCCGACCTCGCCATGACGGGCGCGGACAAAACGGTTTGCCGGGTCGGCTACCACGGCGATAAATCGCACCGGTTGCCCGGCGAAAAAACCATCGGCGACTTTCAGCGAGGCCGGCAATCCGTCGACGGGTTTGGCATCGGCGCCCAAGGCCTTGAACCAGTTCAAGCCTCTGAGGGAATACGCACTCATGAACGCTCTCCTTGATACAGTTCGCGAACCACGCAGGGCTCGATTTGCGGCTCGGCATTCAGACGCGCCAGGCGTTGCAGGTACAGATCGGCTTGTTGACTGCGTTGCCGTGTCGGCAGACCCAATTTGAACAAATCACCGATTTGCTGGCGGATCTGCGCCGCATCGTCAGCGACATAACGATCCACCAGGCCGCTGGCGAAGCGTTGCTCGCCACCGGTCAGGCTCCAGATGAACGGACGGTCCCGCGAATCGTATTCCTCCAGCCCGGCTTCTTGCTCGATCACCTGCGGACCGTTCAAGCCAAGTCGTGCTTCCTGCGTCACCAGCAAATAGCTGCACAACCCGGCAGCGATCGACATGCCGCCAAAGCAACCCACGCTGCCCGCCACCACGCCCACGACCGGTTGGTATTGGCGAAGATCGACTATCGCCGCATGAATATCGGCAATCGCCGCCAGGCCGAGGTTGGCTTCCTGCAACCGCACGCCACCGGTTTCCAGCAGCAGCACGGCACGGGTCGGGATGCCTTTGCGGTTATCTTCGGCGGCCAGTTCCAGTGCGCCGGCAATCTTTGCCCCGCCGACTTCGCCAAGGCTGCCACCCTGGAAAGCGCCTTCGATGGCGGCGATCACCACCGGCAAGCCATCGAGGCTGCCTTTGGCGATGACTACGCCGTCATCGGCTTGCGGCACCACGCCCTGACGCGCCAGCCAGGGCGACATGACGCGCTGGAACGGGTCGAGCAATTCACGGAAAGTACCGGCATCGAGCAAGGCTTTCGCCCGTTGCCGGGCACCCAGTTCGACGAAGCTGTGCTTGTTGAGCAACGAGGCGCTGTCAGTCATGGCCGATCTCCTCGAAGCCTTGTTCCAGACGCAGACGTACCACACCGGGGGTTGCGCCGAAATCGTGGATATCAATGTCCATAGCGGCTGGCATCTGGCCCTCGAACATCCGTGCAAACAGATGCTGCCAGCGTTGTTCACTGCCGTTGACCGAGGTCTGCACGGTGATGGTCAACTTGCCGGACTGACCCGGTTCGATCAGTACTTCGAGATCGCCGGAACCGACACAGCCCACCAGCGTGCGACCGCGTGGCGGCTGCCCGGCGGGGAATTCGAAAGATAAGGTTTCCATCAAAAAACTCCCTTTTGCAGGCTGTCGCCCGACTCGATACCGTCGATCAACAGGCAGGCTGCGAGCAGGTCGGCAGCACCGCCGGGCGAGGCATTCAACGCGATAAGTTGTTGGTCGAGCTGGTGCAGCCGGCGCCGTCCGGCGAGGCTGGCACTGCCACCGGCATCGAGTACCGCCTGGGCGCCGATTTGCATGGTGCGCAGGCCCTGTTCGCCGGCGCGGTACAGCACGCAGGTGTCGGCCAGATCGGTCATGATCGCCAGCAGCGCATCGAGCCGAGCGTTCTGTTCGCCATGCCCGTTGGCGCGGCTGCGCTTGAGTTGCGGCAGCGCCCGTTGGATAACTGCCGGAAATCCCAGTTGGGCTTCTTCCCGGGCACCGCGCGCACCGTAGCGTTGCGCGACTTGCGCGCCGTGGCTGAGGGGACGTGGCGCGAAGCGATCATCGAGCAAGGCCAGCCTTGCCGCGCGCAACGCGATGGAACCGGCGGCGGTGGATTCAGGCTCCAGCGCGGCAGCGGCGACCAACAAGCCCAGCGCCCAGATCGCCCCGCGATGAGTGTTCACACCGTTGGTGGTGGTGAGCATCGATTGCTCGCCTTGGCGACCGATCAGGCCGATCGCTTCGCGCAGCGGCAAACCGATCTCGCCGATCTCGACAGCGGCTTCAGCCATTTCCTTGAACGCTGGCCACAAGGCCAGCGCCGAAGCGTGCATAAGCCCGAGGTGCAAATCGGTGTGGGCGCCATTGCCACGACGGTCGACCAATGCCGGTTTCGGCGACAGGTCCGCTTCGTCGATCAGCGCGTCTACCGCCCTATCCGCCAGCCGCTCGGCCAGGCTCAGGTTTTCTGGTTGCAGGTTGAGTGCGTGCATTACCAGCTCCTGAATTTGGCGGGTGGGTTGTAGAGGCCGCCGGACCACTCGACCAGATCGGCCACGCTCTTGGCGGCGAGCAGTTCGCGGGTGGCGTCGGTACGGCGGATGCCGAGGTCTTCGGGCAAGGCGATCAAGCCTTCGCGGCGCATGCGTGCGGTGTCTTTCGGGTTGTGGCGCAGGCCGATGGCAGTGACGCCAGCGACCGCAGCAATCATGGCCTGACGTTCTTCGAGCGAGCGCGCCTTGTACAAATAGGCGATGCCTTCTTCGGTCAACAGGTGGGTTACGTCGTCGCCGTAGATCATGATCGGCGCCAGTGGCATGCCGCTTTTCTTCGCCACTTCAATGGCGTCGAGGGTTTCGACGAAGGTTGGTTTTCCGCCCTCCTGGAAGGTCTCGACCATTTGCACCACCAGTTTCTTGCCACGTTCGAGCAACGGCTCGGCGGCATCGCCGTGGCGCATGTCCAGCCAGGCTGGCGTACCGTGGCGGCGACCCCGCGGGTCGTGACCCATGTTCGGTGCGCCGCCGAAACCGGCCAGCCGTCCACGGGTCACGGTGGAAGAATGGCCATCGCCATCGACCTGCAGCGTGGCACCGATGAACAGGTCCACGGCGTACTGTCCGGCCAATTGGCTGAACATCCGGTTGGAACGCAGCGAGCCGTCGCGTCCGGTGAAGAACACATCGGGCCGGGCGGCGATGTAGTTTTCCATGCCCAGCTCGGTGCCGAAGCAATGCACACTTTCAACCCAGCCGCTTTCAATCGCCGGGATCAGCGTCGGGTGCGGATTGAGCGTCCAGTTGCGGCAGATCTTGCCTTTGAGGCCGAGGGATTCGCCGTAGGTCGGCAGGATCAGCTCGATAGCGGCCGTGTTGAACCCGATGCCGTGATTGAGCGACTGCACGTTGTGTTTTTCGTAGATGCCACGGATCGCCATCATCGCCATCAACACGTGCACAGGCTTGATGTGCCGTGGGTCGCGGGTGAACAGCGGCTCGATGTAGAACGGCTTGTCGGCCACCACCACGAAATCGACCCACGACGCAGGAATGTCCACACGCGGCAAGTCGCTGACGTCGTCCACCAACTGGTTGACCTGGACGATGACGATGCCATCGCTGAAGGCCGCCGGTTCGATCAGCGCCGGAGTGTCTTCGGTACTTGGGCCGGTATAGATGTTGCCGGCACGGTCGGCCATGAAGCCGGCCGAGAGCACGACGTTGGGAATCAGGTCCACCACCAGTCGCGCATAGAGTTCGATGTAAGTATGGATCGCGCCGATTTCCAGCAGGCCGTCTTCGAGCAACTGGCTGATGCGCAGGCTCTGGGTGCCGGCGAAAGAGAAATCGAGCTTGCGGGCGATACCACGTTCGAACAGGTCCAGATGCTCGGAGCGGCCGACGCTGGGCATGATCATGTGCAGTTCGTGGAGCTTGCCCGGATCGACCTTGGCCAGGGAGCGCGAAAGAAAATCCGCCTGCTTCTGGTTGTTGCCCTCCAGTACCACGCGATCGCCCGGCAAGATCAATGCCTCGAGCGCCGCGACGATCTTGTCGGTGGGCAGCACCACCCCATCAGCCAGGGATTTAACCAACTCCAGACGCCGCTGCTTTTCGCTGCGCCGCCGCGTCCATCGCGAGTCGGGGGATATTGTTGTAGTCATGACCACTCCACGGGTTCGCTGTCGTGGGGGTCACATTAGGAGCGTTGGGTGGGGGCATCAATCAAGCAGCGTGGTGGATTGTTACGGTCAAGTTAATGGTTGCCTTCACTGACCCATCGCGGGCAAGCCCGCTCCCACAAGGTTCGCGCCGTACACAAAATTTGTGACCGACACGGTCACTGTGGGAGCGGGCTTGCCCGCGATGGCGTCAGTAAAGTCTCCAAAGTCTTGCGCCATGGAACATCACAGCTCAGCCATCTGCTCCTGCACTCGAATCAAAAGCTGGGAAGTACTTTCCAGCAATTGCGCCAGCAATGCCTCATCTTCATCCATATAGCCTTCGTACTCCGCCAGATTTCGCCGCTCATGACACAAGGCGAAAAGTCGGACCTGAAGCTTGTTCGCATCGGCGGTATGAACCAGACACTGGAAAACCAGGTAGCGCTTGTCGGAGCGATAGCCACTCAACCGCAGGGCAGTCAGCGCAATGGCGTGAGCAGCGTTGTAAGCCAAATCGAATCGACTTGCGAAGGAAAGAGAAAGGGTTTGTGCGTCTTTCAGTCAAGCGATGGCCGAACGCATCAAGCCTTCGCATTCCGTGCGTTCCGGCGGCTCGACCTTCAACCCACCGCTACGTACCAGATTCTCCAGACTCTCGTTGCTGCCCATCCTTGGACTCCACAGGGCTCTCACCCATCAGATTGATCTTGTCCTGTTGCGCTACCCGCACGACGAAGCTGTTTTCAGCCTTTATTTTTGCGGCCCAGTCTTCGGGGGTGTAGAGCGTCGGGTTAAAGGTGCGGCTCAGTTGCTCTTCCAGGGGCAAGAGCCGTTCCATCACTTCACTGTAGTGCAGCCCTTTACCAATCAGCATCAGATCAATGTCACTGGATGCGTTGGCCTGATCCTTGGCGATCGACCCATAGACAAACGCCCAATCGAGCTGATCGGCGAAGGCCTGCAATGCGTCGCGCAAAGGCTGTGCGATACCGAAGGTTTTGCGGGTGATACCCATAAGCTCTGTATAGATCGGGCAATCGGGATTGGCTTGATAGTGAGTCTGGTTGCCCTGTCGGGACATCGTCAGCACCCCCGCCCGTTGCAAACGATCCAGTTCGCGCATGAGGCTGCCTTTGCCCACTTGAGCCCAGCGCACGATCTCGTTGGCGTAAAAGCTTCGGTCGGGTTTGCCGAACAACAGGCCCAGCACTTTTTGCTGAGTGGTCGTGAACAAGGCTTCGCTGAGGGAGAGGTTTTGCACAGTGGACAACCAAAGAGTCCTAAAAAGGGAACGATAGGTCCCTTTTTTGGGACTTTTCATTCTTTTCCAACCCATTGGGTTCTGTATTTGAATATTTGTTCGTAGACACAGTGAGTGAATGCCCAGCCTAATGTCACGACCTAGAGCAATGCCGGAACTCGCTAAGTGGTGAATTGTTACCGTTACCGAAACTAATTCACGTCTTCTCGTATCTTCTTTAGTTTCTGTGCAAATCGATAAGTTGCCGCCGTAGACACCTCCGTCGCGCCACGTTTATTTCCACTCGATACAAGCTCAGTTTGGACTGCGGCTACGCTAAATTTTGCATGAGCGCGACTCAACCTAGGGGTAATTGAATTACCATTACCAAAGCTAGCAACTCTTTCCAATTGATCTAATACACCACGGTATTTGTCACGATGTTCGAAAAAATTATTAATTTTTGGATTTAAAAAATTCCCCGAAAAAATATTCGAGAAGGGAAATGTGCGAATAGGCTCTATCCTAGAAAATTTCTTGATAAGATCCATGTTCAATGGATCTTTATCCAGCGCGCTATGTAAATTCACTGATCGCTCATTCGAAAAACGTGCCGGAGCTCTCCATTTTGCAAGTTGAGCGTTCGAATTCGATAGTGGATTATTCAGATTATTTGAGTGTTTTAGATATGAAAATTTATGCCCAGCCGAAAAGGCACTCATATCAGCCAATTTTGCATCTCTTAAAACGTCTACAAAGTCTATGGTTGACATCAAAAACCAACGCATATGGCCTGTTGGGTCAGAGCCATTCACAGGATCCCCCGAACAATAGGCGTAGGGATTAATCCCCCCCTTACCAAACGGACTCAAACTGTCCGGACTATTAAATCGCATCATAATCGGATTGAACGCCCGATATCCGTTACCCAACAAATAGTGTCTGGTGATCGCATCGGGCCGCTCACCATTAAAACCCAACAAGCTGGTTAAACTATTATCCGCGTGACGATGGCCATAAGGTGAATAAGCAATTGCAGGCGAATTCCCACCAACTGTGTGCATCACTGAACGCTGCTGATCAGTGGCCAACAAAGCCGTTTCCAGTGTGTCGCCCAAACTTATCCGCTGTGCCAATAACAGATCATCCTGCTGCAAGATTGAACAGCGAGCTAGGCCATGAATCTCCGTGACCAATCGTCTTTTGCAATAAAAGCGCTGAAGAGTGTCCTGTGTGGCCGAATTCAAGCCAATTAGACAATCCAGCGGATCATAATGATAAGTGCAGAGTACTTCTTTGTTTTGGGAAGGCATTGGCAGGGCTCCTGCTGCTCCTTGCTGATGGCATTGAGTTTCGGCCCTTAAGCTGAAGGTGTCTACTAGTAGAACTGATAGGTAAGCGTTGGCCCGAGGCCTCGACCAAGATTCGGGATGAGCCTGCTCATCACAAGCGGCCTGAACCGATGTTTTTTGTTTAATCATTTGTCTGCAGGAACGGCGTGAGGCTACGCAGTTTGACGTTGTGACCTACAACACCCCCTGAACCCGCTGACTGGTGCGCTTTTGTGCTGATCTTTATCGTTTGGGTGTCGCTGACAACTCAGTGACCGGGCCTGGAAATCCGAGGTGTAGATGACGCAAAAGCGCCTTTCATAACGTATGCTTGCGCACCTTGAATGTGTGCATTCCGTTATGGCGGCTGTGCGTGGGAGACCTTCGGGTCTGCCGGGTTGTTTCCTTCATTTACCCCCGGATTTCCAGCCTGCGTACAGCTGCCACCCTTCGCCTGGAAATCGAATGGTGCAGCTGAAACTCATCAAATGAAGGGTTATGTATTTTCAAAGTAACTCCCAATCCCCCAGAAACCGATCCCGATTCCCAAGCTTCCTTCGAAGACGAAAAACTCAAGGAAGCCGCCGACCGCGCCCTCTCTCATTACTTCCCGTCCCCTCACGAAAAACCGGCCAAGCGTCGAAAATTCCAGCTCTTCACCGTCTCTCCCGATGTCGGCACCGAAGCGCTTCTGGCCAATACCTCCGAAGACCTGCTGTCCATCAGCGCCATTGCGGCCGATCTGGCGGACGTTGTGGAAGGCTCCCGCCGCTCGGTAGCCCTGGCGCTCAGCCGGATGGCCGATGGCGTGCATTTGTTGGTGGAGCAGGCGCTGGATCATCATGAGGCATTGGCTCAGGCCAGGGTTTAGCAGTCAGGTTTTCGGTGGATTGAAGTTCGCGTTCAAGCCCGCTCCCACATTGGACCGAGGTGAACACAGGTTTTGTGAGGAGCTCGGACTAATGTGGGGCTTGCTCGCGAAGGGGCCCTTCAGACGAGCCCGGCACTCACCAACAACTCCTCCAGCGCCAACAAATCCGGCACCTTGGCCACCTGGTCAGCCACTTGCACCGCCGCTTTCTCCAGCGAACACAACGGCACATCCACATAACTCAACTGACTGTCGAGCTTGTACGAGCGCGGAATCCCCTGCACCAGCATGGCAATGAATTTCAGCTCGGGCCGGCCTCCCAGGGCATTGAGAATGACGATTCGCGCCCGCTCGCCAATGACGATTTTCTGTCCGCAGGCCGACTCGAAGCTCAGCAGCGGAATCTGCCGATTGCGCCACGTTACCCGCCCCAGGTACCAGGGTGGCGTATCCAGGTCGAACGCCGCAGGCTGGTAATCGATCAGCTCGGCCACCGCAACGTTGGGCAAGATCAGGTGACGGTCGGCCAGCGGTAGCAACAGGCCGGTGAGGTTGCTGGTGCGCTGGCTGATCAGCCGCTCAAGCATGGGTTTTGCTCCACAGGGCAATGCTTTCAAGCAATACCGATTCCTGGTACGGCTTGCCAAGATAGTCGTTGACGCCGATGGCCATCGCCCGGTCGCGGTGTTTCTGGCCGGTGCGTGAGGTGATCATGATGATCGGCAGGTGCTGCAAGCGCTCATCGTTGCGGACCTGGGTCGCCACTTCGAAGCCGTCCATGCGCGGCATTTCGATGTCCAGCAGCATCAGGTCGGGCATGTGCTCTTCGAGCAACAGCATGGCGTCGACCCCGTCCTTGGCGGTCAGCACGTTCATGCCGTGACGTTCGAGCAAGCGGCTGGTGACCTTGCGTACCGTGACGGAATCGTCGACCACCATCACCAGCAATGGCCGCTGCGGCTCGGCTTCGCCTTCGTGGCTCGCCGGGCGCTGCGGCACATGGGCCTGCATCGCACGGATCGGCGCCAGCAAGTCCAGAATCAGCACGACCCGGCCATCCCCCAGAATCGTCGCGCCGGAAACGCCCTGCACTGCGGCGAACTGCGGACCAAGGCTTTTCACCACGATCTCGCGGGTGCCGGCCATGGCGTCGACCAGCACGGCAATGCGGCGCTCGTTGCATTGCACCAGCAGCACCGGCAACGGCAGGCTCTGGCCCAATAGTTTTGGCCGGGCACTGGTTTTCAGCAGCTCGCCCAGATAGCACAGCTCGTAGCGTTGCCCGGCGTATTCGTAGGTGGGCGGATCGAGGCGGAAATGCCCTTCAAGTTCGTTGGGCAATACGCGGACGATGCCGTCGATGGTGTTCAGCGGGATCGCATACTGATCATCAAGACATTGCACCATCAGCGCCCGATTGACCGACACGGTAAACGGCAGGCGAATGCGGAAATGCACGCCCTGCCCCGGCACGGAATCGATGCTCATGGTGCCGCCCAGTTGCCGCACTTCTTCGTGCACCACGTCCATGCCGACACCCCGTCCGGAGATCTGGGTGATTTTCTCGGCCGTGGAAAACCCCGGTTGCAGGATGAATTGCAGAACGTCACGGTCGCTGATGTCGCTGTCCTGATCGAGCAAGCCGCGCTTGATCGCCTTGCGCCGCACGGCATCCAAAGGCACGCCGGCACCGTCGTCGCGGATATCGAAAATGATGTCGCCGCCCTCGCGCAACAAGTCGAGGGTGATTCGCCCTTGCGCCGGTTTCCCCGCCGCGATCCGCACTTCGGCAGGCTCAAGGCCATGGTCCACGGCATTGCGCAGCATGTGCTCGAGGGGCGCCGCCATGCGTTCGAGCACGTTGCGATCCATCTCGCCTTCGGCGTTGCCGACGATGAACTCGACGTCCTTGCCTAGCTCGCCGGCCACCTGACGGACTATGCGCTTCAAGCGTGGCAGCATCCGTTCGAACGGCACCATGCGCGTGCGCATCAGGCCTTCCTGCAACTCGGTGTTGATGCGCCCCTGCTGTTGCAGCAGGTTCTCCGCATCCTGATTGCGCCGGTCGAGGGTTTCCTTGAGGTCGAGCAAGTCAGAGGCGGATTCGAACAGTGCCCGCGACAGTTGCTGCAACTGCGAGTGACGGTCCATCTCCAGCGGATCGAACTCTTCGTAACCCAGGCGCTCGGCGTCGACTTGCTGGCGGCTGAGAATCCGGCCCTGGGTTTCGGTGTCGAGGCGGCGCAACTGGTCACGCATCCGCTCGATGGTGGTTTCCATTTCGTTCAGCGCCACTTGGGCGTCGCTGACCTGCTGTTCGATGCGGCCGCGGAAGATCGAGGTTTCGCCAGCCAGGTTGACCAGGTCATCGAGCAGCTCCGCCGAGACCTTGACCATGTCTGCACCGGCATCCGCTTGCAGCAACGGCGTCTCGGGTTTTGCCGCCGCGGGCAGCGCGGTCGTTGGCGCAGCTTCAGGTTCCGCCGGGTGGCTGAAGTTTTTGATCGCATCGATCAATCGGTCTGCCGGTGGCAGCGGTTCGCCGGCGCGAGTGGCGTCGAGCATTTGTGCCAGCCGGTCATGACTGCGTTGCAGCAGTTCGAACAACGCCCCCGTAGATTTCAGTTCACCGCTCGACAAGCCTTCGTAGAGAAATTCCAGCTCATGGGCCAGGTCGCCAATCGGACCGATTTCGACCATGCGCGCCCCGCCCTTGAGGGTGTGCAGGTCGCGCAGCAGGGTTTCCACTTCCTGACGGCTCGAAGGCTCAGCCTGCCAGCGCAACAGCGCCGCGCCGGAGCTTTCGATGATGTCGAAACCTTCTTCGAGGAAGATGTCCAGCAGTTCGCCATCGTGATGCGCCGAGTCATTGCTGGCTGCCGGTTCGACCATGTCGGCGTTACCGGCATGGCCCAGGCGGAACGCGCGTATCGCCTCGATCAGCTCACTCGGATCGCCCAACGGTTGATGCTGCTGCAATTGCTTCAGCAACTGTGCCATGCGCTCATGACTGTGTTGCAGCAACTGCGCCAGGACGTCGCTGTAGCTGTAGCGACGGTCCACCAACCCCTCGTAAAGGCTTTCCAGCTCATGGGCCAGATCACCGACCGGCTCGACCTCGGCCATCCGTGCGCCGCCCTTGAGCGTATGCAAATCGCGTTGCAGCGACGACAGCGGCGCAGCACTTTGCGGATCGTTCAACCAGCGCTGCAAGGCCTGGTTGGCGCTGTCGAGGATGTCCACCGCTTCTTCGAGGAAGATTGAAACGATCTCGTCTTCCAGATCGTTAGCGCGGTCCCCTGTGGGAGCTGGCTTGCCAGCGATGATCTCGCAGGCGACTTGGTTATCCAGTGAATGCGCGTCATCGTTGACGTCCATCGCTGGCAAGCCAGCTCCCACAGGGTGGAGTGTGTTTTCAAGTTCAGCGGTGACATCACCCAACTCGCGAATGCTCAGGGTGCGGCTGCCGTCACTGCGGATCAGGCCCATGGCCGATGGGTCGAGGCTCTGATCAAGCAAGCCATGCAAGGCACGAATCCGTTCCGGACGCGGGCTGACTTCCTGGCCAGCGGCCAATTCGTCGAGCATGTTGATCAACGCTTCATGGGCACTTTGCGCCTCGTGGAAAAACGCCTCGCTGACGGCCAGGCTGCTTTCTTCCACGGCACCGTAGAGGTCGAGCAAGGCTTCGCATAGTTCATCCACCGGATGCAGATCGGCCAGGTGCGCGCCCTCGCCGAGGGTGGTCAGCTCGTCCAGCAGCGCACTGAGTTCCTGGCGCTCGCCGGGGTGCTGCTGCCAGCGCTGCAGCAGGCTTTCGGCATCCAGCAGGATGTCCATGCCCTGGGCCAGGAAGTTGTTGATCAACTGCGGATCGCGCTTGACCCGCAACCCGCTGCTCGGCGCGTTCAAGAGGTTTTGCAAACGCTCGCCGAGCATGGCCTGGGCCCGCTCGATCAACGCTTTGGCACGGGGTATTTCGGCCAACGGCTCGCGCCTGAGCTGGCGCAAGCCAAGCCGGAACAAGCCTTCGGCTTCCAGCAACAATTCGACTTCATCCAGCTCCAGTGCCACCTGATGCGCCTTGTACTCGCGCAACAGTTGGTCCAGCGGCGCGGCCAGTTCGGCAATCGGCAACACACCCGCCATCGACGCACTGCCCTTGAGCGTATGCAAGGCTCGCTGCAACTCGTCACTGGCCTGCAGCGGCAGATGCTCGGCCGCCTGTTCGAGAAAGCGATTGAGGCTGCTCAAATGGCTTTCGGCCTCCTTGCGAAAGATCTCCAGCAACAGCGGATCAAGGGCCGAAACGTCTTGAGTGTCTTCCTCACAGGCCGGTTCCTCGCCCTTGGCCAAGGCATGGGCGCGGGCAGCCAACTGGTCGACATCGTTGCGCTGACGCTGAGCATTGGCGGTGTATTCGGCCACCAGTTCAGGCAACAGGTTGAGCACATCACCGAGCAGTTGCTGCACCGTGGCGCCTGGTTCCACGCTGTTTTCCAGTACGCGGTTGAGCAGGTTTTCCACGGCCCAGGCCAGCTCACCCAGCACCAATGCGCGAACCATGCGGCCGCTGCCCTTGAGGGTATGGAAGGCGCGGCGCAATTCAATCAAGGCCGAATGGTTATCGGGATTGACCGACCAGCGCGGCAGGTATTCGCGCAGGACTTGCAGGACTTCATCGGTTTCTTCGAGGAAAACCTCGCGCAACTCATCGTCCACCGGCTCTTCGCCGGGCGGAGGCGGCAGCAGGCTGCCGGGGGTAGTGACAGCGGGCGGATTCAGGGCGGACACCGGACTGGCCAGCACATCGGCGAGGGTCTGGACGATGGCTGGCCCATCAAGCTCCTGGCGTTGCTGCATGACCTGCGCTTCGCTGGGGCTCAGCACATCATCAAGCACCGGCACATGCTGTTCGCTGGACTTTTCATTAGGGAAGAAGCCGAGCGACGCCAGGCTTTTTTCGGCGACGTCGAGCAGTTGTTCGCCGGGTGCTTCAGGGTCATCGCTCAAGCGTTCCAGATAATATTCGAGACTGGTGATGACGTCGGCCAGGCTGTCGAGCTCCTGCCAGCCGGGCTGCCCCGGATCCAGCAGCAAGTGTTCGCGGATGAAATGGTTGCAGGTTTCGATCAGGCTCGCCGCGCGGTTCAACGGAATCATCGCCAACGCACCGCGCACTTGGGTCAGCAACGCTGGCAGTGCCTGCAAATGCTGGCGGTCCCAGTCGGCGTCGATGTAGTCGACGATCATGTCCTTGGCCTGTTGCAGGCAGATACGCGTTTCCTTGATCACGATCTGGTGGATCTGTGTCAGGTCGGTGGTCGGCAGGCGGCTGTCTTCCTGGCTTTCGGGCTCCACCGTGCCGACCATGCCGGCCAGCGTGGCTTCGACATAAAGCAACGCCCCGGCAACGTCCATGAGGATCGCATCGTCGGGCGCGCGCTGGCCCTGGACGAGGCTCAGCACCACCGCCAGTTGATCAATGATGACCTTGCGTGGCTGACCAAAGCCCAATACCGCCAGGGTGTCAGCGATTTGCCGCAGGGGTGCCAGCAGGCTGTCCAGATCGGAAGTGTGTTGCCGGTCGCTACGCACGAACAGGTCAAGGCGCTCCTTGACCCGTACCAGCTCTTCGCACAAGGCGGCCAATACCGAACGCATGGCGTCGCGGTCAGGACCGGCCAGCCGTGCGCGTTCTTCGTCGACCATTGCGCTGTCGGGCAGCGCGTCGTCCAGTCCGTAGCGATCTTTCATGGTCAGCATCTGCCCGGTGGGATGTTCGGCCTTGGCAATGTAGAACAGCAAACTCTTGAGCAACTCCGGTGGAGGAGGCTGATTGACGCCGTGCATGCCCTGCTCCAGCAGACGCTTGAGCTCTTTGTCGGCATCCTTGAACAGGCTGCGCAACGCCGGACTGTTGGCGATGGCGCCAGCGCGCATGCCTTCGACCAATGCCGAAGCGACCTGCCACAGCGGGGCCAGAGGCGCGTTGGCACACAAGCTTTCGAGACGGGCAAAGACTTTCGCCAGAAAACCGAGATGGGTGTCGTCATCCTGCTCGCGCAACAGACCGACCAGTGCCATCTGCAACATCTGCCGCAGCTTGCGCAGCACGTTCGGCAGTTCGGCCGGTTCCAGCAGCGCCAGGGATTGTTCACTCAACGGCGGCAGGTGCGGCAGTTGCGGGCTGAACAGGCTGGTTTCCGACAACAGGCTTTCGCCACGGGCACTGCGCAAATCGTTGATCAACGGCAGTACGACCAAGGGTAGATCACGGCGGGCACCTTGCACGCGGTCAAGGTAGATCGGCAGTTGCCCCAAGGCCTGCAGCATCAGGTGCAATGCTTCGTCACGGTGACTGACGCGCCCCTCTTGCAACGCGATGACCAGTTGCTCCATTTCTTCGGCGAGCAGTGCCGCGCCGTAGAATTCGACCATCTGCAGGCTGCCGTGAACCTGATGGATATACGCCAGGCATTCGCTCAGGGCGTGCGTCGCCTGCGGATCGTCAAGCCGGGTTTCGATCGCGTGATGAGCCTGCTTCAGCGTTTCGGCAATTTCGCCTTTGACCCATTCGAGGGCCACATAGTCGTGCCGATCACCCATAACCACTCCAGTCCCCACTTCGTTCAAGATGCCTGCACCCGTGGTCCGGTTCAAGCTTTGTCCGCCACCGGCGCCTTGGTGGCGGGCAAGGTGAAACCAGACACCGAACGCCGCAACTGGCTGGCCATTTTCGCCAGGTTGCCGATGCTCTCGGCCGTTGCGGTAGAACCGGACGAGGTCTGCGTGGTGATCTGCTGGATCACGTTCATCGTCAGGGAAATCTGACCGGCAGACGACGTCTGTTGTTGTGCCGCGTTGGAAATGCTCTGGATCAGTGCCGCCAGGGTTTTCGACACCCCTTCGATCTCTTCCAGGGCCACACCGGCATCCTGCGCCAGGCGGGCACCACGCACCACTTCGGTGGTGGTCTGTTCCATGGAAATCACCGCTTCGTTGGTGTCGGTCTGAATCGCCCGTACCAGGGTTTCAATCTGTCGCGTGGCCGCCGATGAGCGTTCGGCCAGGCGTTGCACCTCGTCCGCGACCACCGCGAAACCGCGTCCGGCATCGCCGGCCATGGACGCCTGAATCGCCGCGTTGAGGGCGAGGATGTTGGTCTGGTCGGCAATATCGTCGATCAGGCTGACGATATCGCCGATTTCCTGGGACGACTCACCCAGGCGCTTGATCCGCTTGGCGGTGTCCTGGATCTGTTCACGGATATTGTCCATGCCGTGGATGGTGTTGTGCACCACTTCGTTGCCCTTGTTGGCGATTTCCACCGAACGCTCGGCCACCGCCGAGGATTCAGCGGCGTTGGCCGACACCTGATCGATGGACTGGGCCATGTCATTGATCGCGGTGGAGGCTTCGGAAATCTGCTGAGCCTGATGCTCGGAAGCCTGTGCCAGGTGCATGGCGGTGGCCTGGGTTTCCTGCACGGCGGCGGCGACTTGCCCGGCGGTCAGGTTGATGGTTGCCACCAGATCACGCAGCTGGTCCACGGAGTAGTTGATCGAGTCGGCGATGGTGCCGGTGAAGTCTTCGGTCACCGACGCGGTCACGGTCAGATCGCCGTCGGCCAGGTCCTCGATCTCGTCGAGCAATCGCATGATCGCGTTCTGGTTGCGTTCGTTTTTCTCGGCGGTTTCCCGCAGTTGGCGATTGGTTTCGCGCACCATCACCAGGCCGATGAGGATGATCGACATCAGCGCCGCCAGGCCCAGCACATAGCCGCCGATGGTGTCGGTATCGCGCCCGCCGGCGAGGTTTTCGAACCCGCTGGCCAGGTGCGAGGCTTCATCGAGCAGGGTTTGCGACAGGCTGAAAATGTTGGTGGCCGATTCGCGAACCTTGAACAGTTCAGGCGAGGTTTCGAGGATTTCATCGACGGAGCCGGAAACGAACTCGAACAGCTCGGCAATCTCGATCAGCCGCGCACGCGCATCTCGGTCCTCGACCTGGCTGACTTTCAGCGCCGGATTGCCTTGGAGCATGCCATTGAGCACCTGGCCGAAACGTGCGGCATCGCGACCGAAGGCGTCGGCCGCCTGCTGCGAATTTTCATCCCCCGACAGCACCGTGTTGACGGCGCCCAGGATGCGCTCGGCCAGCAACGATTGGCGTTGAGCCATCGCCACCTGTGCGGCGGGCGCTCCGCGTTGCAGGAGGGTTTCCACCACTTTTTCGTACTCGACCTGCAACTGCGGGACGGTTTCAGCCAGGGTCGCGGCAACTTGATGCAGCGATAGCACGGTCTGTTCGCTGGAAAGAATGGCGTCGGTGTTTTTCAGCAGGCGTTCCCAGTCCAGTTGCACGGCGCGCATTTCCGGGCGCACGGCGGCCGGTGCGGGAGGCAGGCCGGTGGACGGGTCGCCTTTTTTCAGATAGCTCCAGCGCTGGGCAAAATCGTTGCGCGCATCGCTGAGCAACTTGAACGCCGCGGCCTTGCCGGCGGCGGCTTCGGTGGCGTTCTTGGCAATGCGCTGGGATAACACGCGCAGCTCGCCGGCATGGCCGATGTACTGCTTGTCGTACGTGGCCTGGGTGTTGAGGTACGCGAAGTTGGCGAACAACAGCATGATGAAGATGATCAGCGCGATGAACAGCACGATGATCTGCGACCGACTGCGCGACCCTTCCATTGGCTTGCCTGTTTTTGCTTTTGTCATCGGTCTTCGCCTGTACTGCCCAATTCACTTCAAACCCGACACCGTCCCTGTGGGAGCTGGCTTGCCAGCGATGGCATCACCTCGGTTCAAGATGAGACCGAGTTGCCTGCATCGCGGGCAAGCCCGCTCCCACAAAGGGCCGCGTTCACACCGCGATGTTCATGAAACCCTGCGAGCGCGCCAGCGCAAACGGGCTGAACACCCGCCAGGTCTGCTCGCCCTCAAAGCAGCCTTCGACAAACGCCGCCATCGGGCCGGAAACCGCATCGCCCGCGACAGCCTCAAGACTGCCGTGGGCGAAGTGCTGAAGGCCGAACACTTCGTCGACCATCAGCCCGGCGAACACGTCTTCATGCTCCACCACCAGCACCCGCCGCTGCCGACGCGCCACCGAGAGCTCGTGTCCAAAAAAGGCACACAGATCCATGATCGGCAGCAGGCGTCCACGCAGATTGGCAACGCCCTTGACCCAAGGCTTGACCCCCGGCACCTGAGTGAAACGCGGCTCGTGCAATACTTCACTGACCTCGCCCATCGGCGCGACGTACCAGCATTCACCGAGGCGAAAACCGATGCCGCTCCAGCTGTTCTGGTGGGTCGGCTGGGACGGCAAATCCGCCGCCAGCAAGCGACAGCGCTGGTCGATCTGCAGCAGCAGTTCAAAAGCCGTCAGCGACTCGGTCATGGCCGGACGATCAACCGGCCAGCACGTTGTTCAGGGTTTTGAGCAGGGTTTCCTCATCAACCGGTTTGGTCAGGTAATCCTTGGCCCCTTGGCGCGTGCCCCAGACCTTGTCGGTTTCCTGATCCTTGGTGGTGATGATGATCACCGGGATGTGCCCGGTTTCCGGATCCTTGGTCAACTGTCGGGTAGCCTGAAAACCGTTGAGGCCGGGCATGACGATGTCCATCAGCACTGCGTCGGGTTTTTCCTGGCGGGCCAGGGCCACACCGTCGGCGCCATTCTCGGCTTTTAATACCTCATGGCCGTGCTTTTCCAGCATGCCGGTCAATTTGTACATTTCAGTCGGCGAATCATCGACGATCAGAATACGTGCCATGGTCTTCCCCATTCTTGTCGACGCAAGGCCCGTTGGCCGAGCGTCACTGTAGGTGTCTTACTGCGGCAAAACGGCGGCGAAGCCCGGAACATGGGCCTGGATCGCGTTCAGCAGTTCTTCCTTGCTGAAAGGCTTGGTCAAAAACTGGTCGGAGCCGACGATGCGGCCCTTGGCCTTGTCGAACAGCCCGTCCTTGGACGACAGCATAATCACTGGCGTGGACTTGAATGCACTGTTGTTCTTGATTAAAGCGCAGGTCTGATAACCATCCAGACGCGGCATCATGATGTCGACAAAGATGATGCCGGGATGATTGTCGGCGATCTTGGCCAGGGCATCGAAACCGTCGATGGCCGTGATGACCTCACAACCCACGTTCTTGAGCAGCGTTTCGGCGGTGCGGCGAATCGTCTTCGAATCGTCGATCACCATGACCTTCAAGGCGCTGGGGTGCTGTTCCATAAATGCTCTACCGTCGCCTTTGTGAATCAATTTGTCCGTTTGCCGGTTAACGGCGGCCCGAAACCCTTGATACTCAAGGGCCAGCATCACTAGGCAGTCTTTTTAGCACAGTCTCCAGCACCAATCTATCGGCCGACCGGTGCGGTGGTTTTTCCTTGACCGGGAACCTACTCAGCGCCACTCTGACGCCACTTTTATTGGCTGGTTTTCTGTAGGAGCAAGCCCTCGCGATGGTCGTCAACGATAACACTGGCTGCCGACACCCCGAGGCGCTCTCAGGTTTATCGCGAGCAGGCTCGCTCCTACAGGGGATCGGCACCGGCCCCCAAATTTCGAGGAAAAACCCATGAGCGTTCGCGTCGGGATTGTCATGGACCCAATTGCCAGCATCTCCTATAAAAAGGACAGCTCGCTGGCCATGCTGCTGGCCGCGCAGAAGCGTGGCTGGGAACTGTTCTATATGGAACAGCGTGACCTGTACCAGGCCGAAGGCCAGGCACGGGCGCGGATGCGTCCGTTGCAAGTGTTCGCCAACCCGGAAAAATGGTTCGAGCTGGGCGCTGAAAGCGATGCGCTGCTCAGCGACCTGGATGTGATCCTGATGCGCAAGGATCCGCCATTCGACATGGAGTTTGTTTACTCCACGTATCTGCTGGAGCAGGCCGAAAGCGCCGGCGTGCTGGTGGTCAACAAGCCGCAGAGCCTGCGCGACTGCAACGAGAAACTGTTCGCCACGCTGTTCCCGCAGTGCACGCCGCCGACCATCGTCAGCCGTCGCCCGGACGTGCTGCGCGAGTTCGCCGATCATCACGGTGACGTGATCCTCAAACCGCTGGATGGCATGGGCGGCTCCTCGATCTTCCGCCACACTGCGGGCCACCCGAACCTGTCGGTGATCCTCGAGACCCTGACCCTGCACGGCCAGCAACAGATCATGATCCAGGGTTACCTGCCGGCCATCGTCGATGGCGACAAGCGCATCCTGATGATCGACGGCGAGCCGGTGGATTACTGCCTGGCGCGCATTCCCGCCGCTGGCGAAACCCGTGGCAACCTCGCTGCCGGTGGCCGCGGCGAAGCGCGTCCGCTGACCGAGAAGGATCGCTGGATTGCTGCGCAAGTCGGCCCGACCCTGCGCGAAAAAGGCCTGCTGTTCGTCGGCCTCGACGTGATCGGTGAGCATCTGACGGAAATCAACGTCACCAGCCCGACCTGCATTCGCGAGATCGACAATGCCTTCGGGACCGACATTGGCGGCATGCTGATGGATGCCATCGATCAGAAGCTCAAGGCACGTTGATTAGCCAAACCAACATTGCGTTATCATGCGCGGCCTGTGAAAACGCGATGTTGGTTTCCTTGTCATGACCCTCCCGTCCGATCTGCCAGCTGAACTCGCCCACCGTGGCGTGCGCCCGGCCGATCGCCTCGGTTTTACCCTGTTCCTGGCGGCATTGATTCACCTGGCCTTGCTGCTCGGCGTCGGGTTCGCCGTGGTCGAACCCAAGCAGATCAGCAAAACCCTGGAAATCACCCTCGCTACCTTCAAAAGCGAAAAGAAACCTGAAAAGGCCGATTTTCTTGCTCAGGAGAATCAGCAGGGCAGCGGCACCCTGGATAAAAAAGCGGTCCCGAAGACCACTGAAATCGCACCGTTCCAGGACAACAAGGTGCAGAAAGTCACGCCACCGCCAGCGGCCAAGCCTGAACAGCAGGAAGCACCGCCCAAGGCTGCCGTGACCACGGTCGCGCCGAAGCCGAAGAAAGCCGCCAGCAAAACCGAAGAACCCAAGCCCGTCACCAAACCTGCGGTGGCCGCGCCAACATTCGACACCGAACAGCTGTCCAGCGATATCGCCAGCCTGGAAGCCGAACTGGCCAACGAGCAACAGCTTTACGCCAAACGCCCGCGCATCCACCGCCTGAGTGCCGCTTCGACCATGCGCGACAAGGGCGCCTGGTACAAAGATGAATGGCGCAAGAAGGTCGAGCGCATCGGCAACCTCAACTATCCCGACGAAGCCCGGCGCAAGCAGATTTATGGCAATTTGCGTCTGATGGTGTCGATCAACCGCGATGGTTCGCTGTATGAGGTACTGGTGCTCGAATCTTCCGGCCAGCCGCTGCTCGACCAGGCAGCCCAGCGCATTGTGCGGCTGGCGGCGCCGTTTGCACCGTTTACCGGGGATCTTTCGGACGTCGACCGACTGGAAATCATCCGCACCTGGAAGTTTGCGCGCGGCGATCGGCTCTCCAGCAATTGATGTACGCCCCCCCCTGTAGGAGCGAGTCTGCTCGCGATGAACCTGAGAGCACCACGGGGTGTCATGGGCCCAGCGTTATCGTTGACGAACATCGCGAGCAAGCTCACTCCCACAGAAATGTGAGTCGTCAGCGGGAATTTGCGGCATTTCCTACGCATCCTCAGCTTGTCAGTTCGCCCCTCCAACGCCACACTAGCGCTCATGAAAAACGTCAGCCCCAGTTACCTCAAGCATCAATTCCTGATCGCCATGCCGCACATGGCCGACCCGAACTTTGCGCACACCTTGACCTACATCGTCGAGCACACGGCCAATGGTGCCATGGGGCTGGTAGTCAACCGTCCGCAAGACCTGAACCTGGCCGATATTCTCGAGCAATTGCGTCCCGATATAGAACCGCCGGTCCTCTGCCAGCATGTGCCGATCTTCATTGGCGGCCCGGTGCAGACCGATCGCGGCTTTGTCCTGCATCCTTCGGGCAAAACCTTTCAGGCGACCGTTGATCTGGAAGGCGAGCTGTCCCTGTCGACCTCCCAGGATGTGCTGTTTGCCATTGCCGATGGCGTCGGCCCGGCAAAAAGCCTGATCGCCCTCGGTTATGCCGGCTGGGAAGCCGGGCAATTGGAGGCCGAACTGGCACAAAACGCCTGGCTGACCTGCCCGTTCGACGCCGACATCCTCTTCAACACCAGCAGCGAACTGCGTCTGGAGGCAGCGGCCAAGCATTTGGGCGTCAACCTCAGCCTGCTGACCAGCCAGGCGGGGCACGCCTGATGGCCCTGCGGCTGATTCTCGGTTTTGACTACGGCACCAAACAGATCGGCGTCGCGGTCGGCCAGGTGATTACCGGCCAGGCCCGCGAGCTGTGCACCTTGAAAGCACAAAACGGCATCCCCGACTGGGACCAGGTTGAAGCGCTCATCAAAGAGTGGAAGCCGGACGCCGTGGTGGTCGGCCTGCCGCTGAACATGGACGGCACGCCGAGCGAGATGTGCCTGCGAGCCGAGAAGTTCGCCCGCCGCCTCAACGGCCGCTTCAACCTGCCCTTCTATACCCACGATGAGCGCCTGACTACCTTCGAAGCCAAAGGTGAACGACGTGATCGCGGCGGACAAAAGGGCAGTTACCGCGACAACCCGGTCGACGCCATCGCCGCGGCCTTGCTGCTGCAAGGCTGGCTCGACGAAAACACTGCACTGTTCGAATCCTGACGAGTCGCTAACCCGCCTCTCTTAGCTACAACCCGAGCCTGCCGTACAAGCAGCACCGGCTCGGGTCCAAGAAGGAGCAACCATGAGCCTGCCCAATCCTGCCGAACTGATCAGCCAGATGGCCACGCGCCTGAAGGCCCACCTGGAACACCGTGGTATCAGCGAACCGCGTTACATCGGCATTCGTACCGGCGGTGTCTGGGTCGCCCAGGCCCTGCTCAAGGAGCTGGGCAGCGAGGAGCCACTCGGCACCCTGGACGTTTCCTTCTACCGCGACGATTTCAGCCAGAACGGCCTGCACCCGCAAGTACGCCCCTCAGCCCTGCCGTTCGAAATCGAAGGCCAGCACCTGGTGTTGATCGATGATGTTCTGATGAGCGGGCGCACCATCCGCGCCGCGATGAACGAACTGTTCGACTACGGTCGCCCGGCCAGCGTGACGCTGGTGTGCCTGCTGGACCTGGACGCCGGCGAGTTGCCGATTCGCCCGAACGTGGTCGGCGCGACGCTGTCGCTGGCCGCCCACGAGCGCGTCAAGCTGTCCGGCCCGGAGCTTGCGCTCGAACTGCAAGACCTTGCCCTTTAATTCGCCCTATTGAGAGTCCCCCTCGCGATGACGCCTCTAGACACCAAGCGCCCGCTGCAGCTCAATGATCAGGGCCAGCTGCGCCACTTCCTCTCGCTCGACGGCTTGCGCCGCGAGCTGCTGACGGAAATCCTCGACACTGCCGATTCCTTCCTCGAAGTCGGTGCCCGGGCTGTAAAGAAAGTCCCGCTACTGCGCGGCAAGACCGTGTGCAACGTGTTCTTCGAGAATTCGACCCGCACCCGCACCACCTTCGAACTGGCGGCCCAGCGGTTGTCGGCTGACGTGATCACCCTCAACGTATCGACATCGTCGGCGAGCAAGGGCGAAACCCTGCTCGACACCCTGCGAAACCTCGAAGCCATGGCTGCCGACATGTTCGTCGTGCGTCACGGTGACTCCGGCGCCGCGCACTTCATCGCCGAACATGTCTGCCCGCAAGTGGCGATCATCAACGGCGGCGACGGCCGTCACGCGCACCCGACCCAGGGTATGCTCGACATGCTGACCATCCGCCGGCACAAGGGCGGCTTCGAAAACCTTTCGGTGGCCATCGTCGGCGACATCCTGCACTCGCGGGTCGCGCGCTCGAACATGCTCGCGCTGAAAACCCTCGGCTGCCCGGACATCCGCGTGATTGCACCGAAAACCCTGCTGCCGATCGGTATCGAGCAATACGGCGTGAAGGTTTACACCGACATGACCGAAGGTCTGAAGGATGTTGACGTGGTGATCATGCTGCGCCTGCAGCGCGAGCGCATGACCGGGGGCCTGCTGCCGAGCGAAGGCGAGTTCTACCGCCTGTTCGGCCTGACCACAGCGCGCCTGGCCGGCGCCAAACCCGATGCCATCGTCATGCACCCGGGGCCGATCAACCGTGGCGTGGAAATCGAGTCAGCGGTGGCCGATGGCCCGCACTCGGTGATCCTCAACCAGGTGACCTACGGCATCGCGATTCGTATGGCTGTGCTGTCCATGGCCATGAGCGGACAAACAGCGCAGCGCCAATTCGAGCAGGAGAACGTTCAGTGAAGCTCAGCATTCTCGGCGCACGCGTCATCGATCCCGCCAGCGGCCTGGATCAAGTTACCGATATTCACATTGAAGCCTGCAAGATCGTTGCCCTTGGCGCCGCACCGGCCGGTTTTGTCGCGGTCGACACCATCGATGCCAAAGGCCTGGTGGCCGCCCCGGGCCTGGTTGACCTGAACGTCGCCCTGCGCGAGCCGGGTTACAGCCGCAAGGGCTCGATTGTCAGCGAAACCCGTGCCGCAGCGGCCGGGGGTGTCACCAGCCTGTGCTGCCCACCGAAAACCAAACCGGTGCTGGACACCTCGGCCGTGGCCGAACTGATCCTCGACCGCGCCCGCGAAGCCGGCAACACCAAAGTCTTCCCGATCGGCGCCCTGAGCAAAGGCCTGGACGGCGAACAGCTGGCCGAACTGGTCGCCTTGCGCGATGCCGGTTGCGTGGCCTTCGGCAACGGTCTGGAGAGTTTCCGCAACACCCGCACCCTGTGCCGGGCGCTGGAATATGCAGCAACCTTCGACCTGACAGTGATTTTCAACTCCCAGGATCACGACCTGGCCGAAGGCGGCCTGGCCCATGAAGGCCCGACGGCCAGTTTCCTCGGCCTGCCGGGCATTCCGGAAACCGCTGAGACCGTGGCCCTGGCCCGCGACCTGTTGCTGGTCGAACAAAGCGGCGTGCGCGCGCACTTCAGCCAGTTGACCAGCGCTCGCGGCGTGGCCCTGATCGCCCAGGCCCAGGCCCGGGGTTTGAAGGTCACCGCCGATGTCGCGCTGTATCAACTGATCCTGACCGATGAAGCGCTGATCGATTTCAGCAGCCTGTATCACGTCCAGCCTCCGCTACGCACCCGCGCCGACCGCGATGGTCTGCGTGAGGCAGTGAAATCCGGAGTGATCTCAGCCATTTCCAGCCATCACCAACCCCACGAACGGGACGCCAAACTGGCGCCGTTCGGCGCGACCGAGCCGGGCATCAGCAGTGTTGAACTGCTATTGCCATTGGCAATGACGCTGGTGGAAGACGGTTTGCTGGACCTGTCGACGTTGTTGGCGCGATTGAGCACCGGACCTGCCGAGGCGCTGCGCCTGCCGGCGGGCAAACTGGCGGTAGGTGGCCCGGCGGACATCGTGCTGTTCGACCCGGCGGCCTCGACCGTGGCCGGTGAGACATGGCTGTCCAAAGGCGAAAACTGCCCGTTCATTGGGCACAGCCTGCCGGGTGTTGTGCGTTACACCCTGGTGGACGGGCGAATCAGTCACCAGGCTTGAGACCTGTGGCGAGGGAGCTTGTCGGAACGCCGCACCGTCCCGCTGGGCTGCGCAGCAGACCTTTGGGGTCGCTTCGCGACCCAGCGGGAGCAAGCTCCCTCGCCACAACTACTGGAAGGCACCTCTGTTCTGCGCATTGCGAACAGACACCTGATCATTCAGCGTCCAGAAGTCATACAACACTCCCAGGAAAAACAACCCGCCGGTCAGCAGGTACAGCAATCCGCTGATCCACTTCCCCTGATACATCCGGTGCACACCGAACACCCCCAGAAACGTCAACAGAATCCACGCGACGTTGTATTCGATTGGCCCAGCGGTAAAACGCAGGTCTGCCTCACGATCCATGGCCGGGATCAGGAACAGGTCGATCAACCAGCCAATGCCCAGCAAACCCAAGGTGAAGAACCAGATCGTCCCGGTCACCGGCTTGCCGTAATAAAACCGGTGGGCGCCGGTGAAACCGAAAATCCACAGCAGATAACCAATCACTTTGCTGTGGGTGTCTTGATGCGGAACAGGCGGTTGATAGGTGTTCATGGATGACCTCGATTCACACGATAGATAAATATTCTTGAATTCTTTGTGACTTTTTTACGGGCACCCGACATACGGCAAATGGTACCTTCGCTCCCGTCAAAGCCTTATAACACCGGACTTCTGTCGGACAATTGCGTCCAATTGCCGCTTTTTTAGTTCCGTTGGACGCGAATTGAATCGACCAACGGCCTCGGAAGGGCAAAAAAAGCTGTTATAAAGTTGCGCGTTCACCTATTCGAGCCTTGCCTAATGCGTTCATTTTTCAAGACATGGCTAACCATTTGCCTTTTGATGCCACTGGCCGCCCACGCCACCAATCGTGAGCAACGTCTTCCAAACGTTAATGGTTACACCCCAAAATCCCACGCTTCTGCTCCTTCGAGCAAAAGCAAGAAAGCGCTCAGAACGGCTCCAGAGCTGACCAGCAAAAGCAGCCTGGTGCCACCGATGGCAACCAAGGAAAGCAGCAACGTGCTCAGCCGTGCGGTCAACGTCCTCGGTACGCCGTACCGTTGGGGCGGCAGCAGCCCGAGCAAAGGCTTCGACTGCAGCGGCCTGGTGAAGTACGCGTTCAACGACGCCACGTTTGACCTGCCACGTACTTCCAACGCCATGGCGAGCGGTCATGGCGAGAAAGTCGATCGCAAGGACCTCAAGCCGGGCGATCTGATTTTCTTCAACATCAAGAGCCGTCGAGTCAATCACGTTGCCATCTACCTGGGCAACGACCGCTTCATCCACGCGCCGCGCCGTGGCAAGTCGGTGACCATCGACACCTTGAAGAAACCGTACTGGGAAAGCCACTACGTGGTTGCCAAGCGGGTTCTTCCGAAAGAACAGAATCAGTTGCGGGTTGTTCAACGCTGATTGGACGGCGAGCACTTGTGGCGAGGGAGCTTGCTCCCGCTGGAGAGCGCAGCGCTCCCGCTTTTTGGGGCTGCTTCGCAACCCAGCGGGAGCAAGCTCCCTCGCCACGGTTGCATTAGGATCGTTCCCACGCTCTGCGTGGGAATGCAGCCCGGGACGCTCTGCGTCCCAAGAGCCGAACGCGGAGCGTCCGTTGAGGCGTTCCCACGCAGAGCGTGGGAACGATCATCCAAGCTCCCTCGCCACGGTTGCATTTCAATTCTCAAAAACCATCCGGCGACCGCGCCTTCTCCCGTGCATGCTCACGACTGACCAACCCCTTGGTCACCAAATCCTTCAAGCCCATATCCAGCGTCTGCATCCCCAGCGATCCGCCCGACTGAATCGATGAGTACATCTGCGCCACCTTGTCTTCGCGGATCAGGTTACGGATCGCCGACGTCCCCAGCATGATCTCATGGGCCGCCATGCGCCCACCGCCGATTTTCTTCACCAGTGTCTGCGACACCACCGCCAGCAATGATTCGGAGAGCATCGAGCGCACCATGGATTTTTCGTCGCCCGGAAACACATCGACAATCCGGTCGATGGTTTTTGCCGCCGACGTGGTATGCAGCGTGCCGAACACCAGGTGACCCGTTTCCGCAGCGGTCAGCGCCAGGCGAATGGTTTCCAGGTCGCGCATCTCGCCCACTAGGATCACGTCCGGGTCCTCGCGCAGGGCCGAACGCAGCGCCGTGGCGAAACTGCGGGTATCGCGGTGGACTTCGCGCTGATTGATCAGGCATTTACGCGATTCGTGGACAAACTCGATCGGGTCTTCGATGGTAAGGATGTGGTGGTGGCGATGGTTGTTCAGGTAATCGATCATCGCCGCCAGCGTGGTGGACTTGCCGGAGCCGGTCGGGCCGGTCACCAGCACCAGGCCGCGAGGTGCGTCGGTCATTTTGCGAAACACGTCGCCCATGCCCAGCTCGTCCATGCTCAGGACCCGGGACGGAATCGTGCGAAACACAGCGCCCGCACCGCGACTGTGGTTGAACGCGTTGACCCGAAAGCGGGCGACGCCGGGCACTTCAAAGGAAAAGTCGGTTTCCAGGTGCTTTTCGAAATCCACCCGCTGGGTATCGTTCATGATGTCGTAGATCAACGCCTGCACTTGCTTGTGGTCCAGTGCCGGCAGATTGATCCGTCGTACATCGCCATCGACCCGAATCATCGGCGGCAGGCCCGCAGACAGGTGCAGGTCGGATGCGCCCTGTTTGGCGCTGAAGGCGAGCAGTTCAGTGATATCCATAGCGTCTCTCAATTCCAGTAGAATGCCGCGAACCTTCAGACCGCTGGCGCCTCTTGATGTCCACGATAGCAGACAACATTCTTCAGGTTAGTTCGCGCATACATGCCGCAACACTCGCCGCCAATCGCGGCGAAAACAGCGTCCAGCTGCTGGCCGTGAGCAAAACCAAACCCGCACAAGCCCTGCGCGAAGCCTATGCCGCCGGCCTGCGCGACTTTGGCGAGAACTATCTGCAGGAGGCCTTGGGCAAGCAGCTCGAACTGGCCGATCTGCCCTTGATCTGGCACTTCATCGGCCCCATTCAATCGAACAAGACTCGTGCCATTGCCGAGCATTTCGATTGGGTACACTCCGTGGATCGCTTGAAAATCGCACAACGCTTGTCCGAACAACGCCCTGCCGATTTGCCGCCACTGAACATCTGCATCCAGGTCAACGTCAGTGGCGAGGCCAGTAAATCCGGCTGCACCCCCGACGATCTGCCGGCCCTGGCTAATGCCATCAGTGCCCTGCCGCGCCTGAAGTTGCGCGGGCTGATGGCTATCCCTGAGCCGACCGACGATCGCGCCGCCCAGGATGCCGCCTTCGCGGCCGTGCAAAGCCTGCAAGCCAGCCTCGACCTGCCGCTCGACACACTTTCCATGGGCATGAGCCACGATCTTGAATCGGCCATTGCCCAGGGCGCCACCTGGGTCCGTATCGGTACGGCACTGTTCGGCGCTCGCGACTACAGTCAGCCGTAACATGGCTGAGACACTTCTGAATAAGGACCTGACATGAGCAAGACGCGTATTGCCTTTATCGGTGCCGGCAACATGGCCGCCAGCCTGATCGGTGGCCTGCGGGCCAAAGGTCTGGATGCGGCGCAGATCCGCGCCAGCGATCCGGGTGAAGAAACCCGCGCCCGCGTGAGCGCCGAGCATGGCATCGAAGTATTCGCCGACAACGCCCAGGCCATCGATGGCGCCGATGTGGTCGTACTGGCGGTCAAACCCCAGGCGATGAAAGCCGTTTGCGAGGCCATCCGCCCGAGCCTCAAGTCCAACCAGCTGGTGGTGTCGATTGCCGCCGGCATCACTTGCGCCAGCATGAACAACTGGCTCGGTGCCCAGCCCATCGTGCGTTGCATGCCCAACACGCCGGCCCTGTTGCGCCAGGGTGTCAGCGGCTTGTTCGCCACCGCCGAAGTGACAGCCGAGCAGCGTCAGCAAGCCCAGGAGCTGTTGTCCGCAGTCGGCATTGCCCTGTGGCTGGACCAAGAGCAGCAACTGGATGCGGTCACCGCCGTTTCTGGCTCCGGCCCGGCGTACTTTTTCCTGTTGATCGAGGCCATGACCGCCGCAGGCGTGAAACTCGGCCTGCCAGCGGACATCGCCGCGCAATTGACCTTGCAAACCGCCCTGGGCGCTGCACACATGGCGGTATCCAGTGACGTCGACGCCGCGGAATTACGTCGCCGCGTGACCTCGCCTGCGGGCACCACGGAAGCCGCTATCAAGTCGTTCCAGGCCAACGGTTTCGAAGCCCTGGTCGAAAAAGCACTGGGCGCCGCCGCGCACCGCTCCGCCGAGATGGCTGAGCAACTTGGCCGCTAATCAGCTCTCAATAAGGAATCAATAATGCTCGGACTCAATGACGCTGCCATTTTTGTGATTCAAACCCTGGGCAGCCTGTATCTGCTGATCGTGCTGCTGCGCTTCGTCCTGCAACTGGTGCGGGCGAACTTCTACAACCCGCTCTGCCAGTTCGCCGTGAAAGCCACTCAACCGCTGCTCAAGCCACTGCGCCGGGTGATCCCGAGCATGTTCGGTCTGGACATGTCGTCGCTGGTCCTGGCCCTGCTGGTGCAAATGGCGCTGTTCGCGGTCATCCTGCTGCTCAGTGGCTACTCGGTCGACGCCCTGCTCCTGGCGCCTTGGGCGCTGATCGGTATCTTCGCGCTGTTCTTGAAGATCCTGTTCTGGGCGATGATCATCAGTGTGATCCTGTCCTGGGTCGCTCCGGGCAGTCATAACCCGGGGGCGGAACTGGTGCAGCAGATCACCGAGCCGGTACTTGCGCCGTTCCGCCGGATCATCCCGAACCTGGGCGGCCTCGATATTTCGCCGATCTTCGCCTTCATCGCGCTGCAGTTGCTGCAAAGCTGGCTGATCCCGCGCCTGGCTTACTACGCGCTGATGCCGAAGGAATTGTTTGGCCTGATCTGACTCGTTCGCAGCTGGGCCGCGTCATCGTTCATCGCGGGCAAGCCTCGCTCCTACAGGACGTATATGACTTCTGTAGGAGCGAGGCTTGCCCGCGAAGGCAGCGCCCCGATGTAACAGGAAAAACAGGCCCGGCCTTCATGATCGTTCCCACGCTCTGCGTGGGAACGATCATCGCGGGTAGTTGCTTGCTGCTAGGGGCAGCGGTCTTTAGACTTACGCCTCATTTCAACGAGAGCAGGGTCGATGCCAGCTGCCTTTCCCCCCGATTCTGTTGGTCTGGTGACGCCGCAAATGGCGCACTTCAGCGAACCCCTGGCGTTGGCCTGCGGCCGTTCGCTTCCAGCCTATGACCTGATTTACGAAACCTACGGCACGCTGAATGCTTCAGCGAGCAACGCCGTGCTGATCTGCCACGCCTTGTCCGGTCACCACCACGCTGCCGGCTATCACAGCGTCGACGACCGCAAACCCGGTTGGTGGGACAGCTGCATCGGCCCCGGCAAGCCGATCGACACCAGCAAGTTCTTCGTGGTCAGCCTGAACAACCTCGGCGGTTGCAACGGTTCTACCGGCCCGAGCAGCGTCAACCCGGAAACCGGCAAGCCGTTCGGCGCCGACTTCCCGGTGCTCACCGTGGAAGACTGGGTGCACAGCCAGGCGCGCCTGGCGGATCTGCTGGGCATCGGCCAATGGGCCGCTGTCATCGGTGGCAGCCTGGGTGGCATGCAAGCGTTGCAGTGGACCATCACTTATCCGGATCGCGTGCGCCACTGCCTGGCCATCGCCTCGGCCCCCAAACTGTCGGCGCAGAACATCGCCTTCAACGAAGTGGCGCGCCAGGCGATTCTCACAGACCCGGAGTTCCATGGCGGCTCCTTCCAGGAACACGGCGTGATTCCCAAGCGCGGCCTGATGCTGGCGCGAATGGTCGGGCACATTACCTATCTGTCCGATGATTCCATGGGCGAGAAATTCGGCCGCGGCCTGAAAAGCGAAAAGCTCAACTACGACTTCCACAGTGTCGAGTTCCAGGTTGAAAGCTATCTGCGTTATCAGGGCGAAGAGTTCTCCGGGCGCTTCGATGCCAACACCTATCTGTTGATGACCAAGGCCCTGGATTACTTTGATCCGGCAGCCAACTTCGACGATAACCTGGCAAAAACCTTCGAAAACGCCACGGCAAAATTCTGCGTGATGTCGTTCACCACCGACTGGCGCTTCTCGCCTGCCCGCTCGCGGGAACTGGTGGACGCACTGATGGCTGCACGCAAGGACGTCTGTTATCTGGAAATCGATGCGCCGCAAGGTCATGACGCCTTCCTGATCCCGATCCCGCGTTACTTGCAGGCGTTCGGCAACTACATGAACCGCATTACGTTGTGAGATAGCCATGAGAGCTGATCTGGAAATCATCCAGGAATGGATCCCCGCCGGTAGCCGCGTGCTCGACCTTGGTTGCGGCGACGGTGAACTGCTGACCTGGCTGCGCGACAACAAGCAAGTCACCGGCTACGGCCTGGAAAACGATGCGGACAACATCGCCGCATGCGTGGCCAAAGGCATCAACGTCATCGAGCAGGACCTGGACAAGGGCCTGGGCAACTTCGCCAGCAACAGCTTCGACGTCGTGGTCATGACCCAGGCGCTGCAAGCGGTGCACTATCCGGACAGGATCCTCGACGAAATGCTGCGGGTCGGTCGCCAGTGCATCATCACGTTCCCGAATTTCGGCCATTGGCGCTGCCGCTGGTACCTGGCGAGCAAGGGCCGTATGCCGGTTTCCGAGTTCCTGCCTTATACCTGGTACAACACGCCGAACATCCACTTCTGCACCTTCGCCGACTTTGAAGCCTTGTGTCGCGAACGTGAAGCCAAGGTCATTGATCGGCTTGCCGTGGATCAACAGCATCGGCACGGGTGGGCCAGTAAGCTATGGCCTAATCTGTTAGGTGAGATCGGTATTTACCGCGTCAGCAGCCCGGGGCTTGCAGACCACAAGGTCGCGGTCTGATCCACCACATTCGAGGAGAACGATCATGGGTCGTTTAGCGCTGTTTTTACTTACTGCCTGCCTGAGCGTCACCGCCATGGCTGCTGACACCATCAAGGGTGACCGCCAGGAAAAGTTTGGCGACGTGACGGTGCACTACAACACCTTCAACTCCACGTATTTGACGCCCGACATCGCCAAAGCCGCAGAGCTTACCCGCAGCAAGAACCAGGGCGTCATCAATATTTCCGTGCTCAAGGACGGCAAGCCACAAATGGCTCAGGTCAGCGGCACGGTCAAGGACCTCACCAGCCAGAGCGTGAACCTGAACTTCCGCCAGATCACTGAACAGGGCGCGATCTACTACATCGCCCAATTCCCGGTGGAGCAACAGGAAAACCGCACCTTCGACATCAAGGTGCAGACCGGTGACAAAATCCACACCATCAATTTCAACCAAGAGCTATTCCCCGGCCAATGATCAACTTCACGCAACTCGTATTGGCCAGCCATAACGCCGGCAAACTCAAGGAACTCCAGGCCATGCTCGGCGACTCGGTGCAACTGCGCTCGATCGGCGAGTTCAGCAGCATCGAGCCTGAAGAAACCGGCCTGTCGTTCGTCGAGAACGCCATCCTCAAGGCCCGCAATGCCGCGCGCATTTCCGGCCTGCCGGCGCTGGCCGACGATTCCGGGCTGGCGGTGGACTTCCTCGGCGGTGCACCGGGCATCTACTCGGCGCGGTATGCCGACGGCAAAGGCGATGCGGCGAACAACGCCAAGCTGCTCGACGCCTTGAAGGACGTGCCTGAAGCCGAACGCGGTGCACAGTTTGTCTGCGTGCTGGCGCTGGTGCGTCACGCCGACGATCCGCTGCCGATCCTCTGTGAAGGCCTGTGGCACGGGCGCATCCTGAACCAGGCCAGCGGCGAACACGGTTTTGGCTATGACCCGCTGTTCTGGGTGCCGGAACGCGATTGCTCCAGCGCCGAGTTGAGCCCCGCCGACAAGAACCGGATCAGCCACCGCGCCCGTGCAATGGATCTGCTGCGCCAGCGCCTGGGCTTGAAATGACCGGTGAATCCACAGCATCGCCACTGATCTTCGGCGGCGATGCGCAAACGCCTCGGGCGGCACTGTCAGTGCTGCCGCCCCTGGCGCTGTACATCCACATTCCGTGGTGTGTACGCAAATGCCCTTATTGTGACTTCAACTCCCACACTGCCAGTCCTGTGCTGCCGGAGGAAGAGTACGTCGACGCGCTACTTGCCGATCTCGATCAGGACCTGCATGCCGTTCACGGGCGTGAGCTGAGCTCGATCTTCTTCGGTGGCGGCACGCCGAGCCTGTTCAGTGCCCAAGCCCTGGGGCGTTTGCTCAAAGGCGTGGAACAGCGCATCGCGTTTGCCGACGATATCGAAATCACCCTGGAAGCCAACCCCGGCACGTTCGAACAGGACAAGTTCGTGGCCTACCGGAAACTGGGGATCAATCGCCTGTCGATCGGCATCCAGAGCTTCCAGCAGGAAAAACTCCAGGCACTGGGCCGCATTCACAATGGTGACGAAGCGGTACGCGCCGCTGGCATGGCACGTCAGGCCGGGTTCGATAACTTCAACCTGGACTTGATGCACGGCTTGCCGGATCAGTCCCTGGAAGACGCCCTGGCGGACCTGCGCACGGCCATTGCCCTGAAACCCACGCACCTGTCGTGGTACCAACTGACCCTGGAACCCAACACCGTATTCTGGAACCAGCCGCCGACGCTGCCGGAAGACGATACGTTGTGGGACATCCAGGAGGCAGGCCAGGCGCTACTCGCCGAGCACGGTTACGCGCAATACGAAGTCTCGGCCTATGCCCTGCCCGGTCGACCGGCGCGGCATAACCTCAATTACTGGAGTTTCGGCGATTTCATCGGCATCGGTGCCGGTGCCCATGGCAAGCTCAGCCATCCGGACGGCCGCATCATCCGCACATGGAAGACTCGCTTGCCGAAGGACTATTTGAATCCGGCGAAAAGCTTCCAGGCCGGCGAGAAAGCGCTGGGCAACGATGAAATGCCGTTCGAATTCCTGATGAACGCGCTGCGCCTGACGGAAGGCGTCGAATCGCGGCTCTATCCAGAACGTACCGGCATGCCCCTGGAAAGCCTTGCCGAAGGCCGCCGGGAAGCCGAACAAAGCGGCCTGTTGCAGGTCGAACCGTCACGTCTGGTAGCCACCGAGCGCGGACAACTCTTCCTCAACGACTTGCTGCAGAAATTTCTGACATAAGGAAATCGAATGGATTTGGTACTCGACCTGCTTGCCACCGTGTCTCGCTGGAGCCGCAGCAACCTCTCGGAAATCGCCCTGGCCCTGGTGGGTTGCCTGCTGGTGCTGTTCGGTGCGGATTTCAAAGGCTGGGTCGAGCAACGCCTGGGCAGCATCGCCGGCGCCCTGCGCGTGCCGCTGATGGCCCTGTTGTGCATGGTGGGTAGCGGCGCAGCGTTGATCTACGCCACGCCATGGATCGTTCGGGGCTTGAGCCAGTTCAACAACTACAGCCTGGCGCCGGTGTTGTTGGTGGTGCTGGTACTCATCGGCGTAGTCGCGGACCGCCGCTGATTCCCTGGCCATTGATCGTTCCCACGCTCTGCGTGGGAACGCAGCCCGGGACGCTCTGCGCCCCTTTTAAAGCCGAATGCGGAGCGTCCGTTGAGGCATTCCCACGCGGAGCGTGGGAACGATCAGCTATGGCGCGATTTAGGACTGCTTTTCGAACTTCAGATCCCACACGCCATGCCCAAGACGTTCGCCACGGCGTTCGAACTTGGTGATCGGGCGTTCGGCCGGACGGGGTACGCACTTGCCGTCTTCGGCGAGATTGCGATAACCCGGCGCGACGCTCATCACTTCCAGCATGTACTCGGCATACGGTTCCCAGTCGGTGGCCATGTGCAGAATGCCGCCCACCTTCAGCTTGCTGCGTACCAGCTCAGCGAACGAAGCCTGAACGATGCGACGCTTGTGGTGACGGCTCTTGTGCCACGGGTCCGGGAAAAACAGCATCAGACGATCAAGGCTGTTGTCAGCGATGCAGCGGTTGAGCACTTCGATGGCGTCGCAATCGTAGACCCGCAGGTTGGTCAAACCCTGGGTCAACACGCCATTGAGCAGCGCGCCGACACCCGGACGGTGAACCTCGACGCCAATGAAATCCTGTTCCGGCGAGGCTGCTGCCATCTCCAGCAATGAATGGCCCATGCCAAAACCGATTTCCAGCGAGCGTGGTGCCGAGCGTCCGAACACCTGGTCGAAGTCCACCGGTGCGTCGGCCAGCGGCAACACGAATTTCGCTGCGCCCTGGTCCAGGCCGCGCTGCTGGCCTTCGGTCATGCGCCCGGCGCGCATCACGAAACTCTTGATGCGGCGGTGTTGGCGCTCGTCGCCTTCTTCCGTCTGGATAGGCGTGTCGTTCGATTCAGTCATCAATGGCTCTTACTTGATCAGACCATCCAGCGGCGAAGAGGCGCTGGCATAGAGTTTTTTCGGCATGCGGCCGGCGAGGTAGGCCAGGCGGCCCGCGACGATCGCGTGTTTCATGGCTTCGGCCATCATGACCGGCTGCCCCGCGTGGGCGATCGCCGAATTCATCAGCACCGCGTCACAGCCCAGTTCCATGGCGATGGCGGCGTCGGAAGCGGTACCGACACCGGCATCCACCAACACCGGAATTTTCGCTTCCTCGAGGATGATCTGCAGGTTGTACGGGTTGCAGATCCCCAGCCCCGAACCGATCAGACCAGCCAGCGGCATGACGGCGATGCAGCCGATTTCCGCCAATTGACGGGCGATAATCGGGTCATCACTGGTGTAGACCATCACGTCGAAACCTTCCTTGACCAGTGTTTCTGCGGCCTTGAGGGTTTCGATCACGTTGGGAAACAGGGTTTTCTGGTCGGCCAGCACTTCCAGCTTTACCAGGTTGTGACCATCGAGCAGCTCACGGGCCAGGCGGCAAGTGCGCACGGCCTCGATCGCGTCGTAGCAACCGGCGGTGTTCGGCAGGAAGGTGTAGCGATCCGGCGACAGCACTTCAAGCAGGTTCGGTTCGCCCTCGATCTGCCCGAGGTTAGTGCGACGCACGGCGAAGGTGACGATCTCGGCACCCGAGGCTTCGATGGCCTGGCGGGTTTCTTCCATGTCACGGTACTTGCCGGTACCGACCAGCAAACGCGACTGGTAAGTACGACCGGCCAGGACGAAAGGCTTGTCGCTACGAACGATGCTCATGGGAAATCCTCTGTAGGAGTGAGGTACTTGCTGAATGCTGCGGCCTTTCGGCCGAGGCGACTAGCCGCCGCCGATGGCGTGCACGACTTCGACGTTGTCGCCGTCGTTCAGGGTGGTATCTGCATGCTGACTGCGCGGGACGATATCCAGATTGAGTTCGACTGCCACCCGGCGTCCGGTCAAGTCCAGACGGGTCAGCAGGGCCGCAACGGTTTCACCGTCGGGCAGTTCAAAGGATTCGCCGTTCAACTGAATGCGCATGCCGGATGCCGCCATCATTTTTAGGGGCTGGCATTCTAGCCCGATCAGTCAGGCCGACCCAAGCCATTCGTCAGTCACACACCTTGCAGGAGCGAGCCTGCTCGCGATGGATGCCAGAACAACGCGCGTAATCAGCAAGCACGCGTTATCGTTCACGTCCATCGCGGGCAAGCCTCGCTCCTACAGAGGTCAGCTCAACCGCCAGGCGGCGAGGCCCAGGCAAAACCAGCCCACCAGAAACGCCAGCCCGCCAAATGGCGTGATGATGCCAAGCTTGCTGACTCCGGTCAGCGTCAGCACATACAGGCTGCCGGAAAACAGCAGGATGCCGATGGCAAACGATGCACCAGCCCACGTCACAAGGCGCCCGGGGATTTGCGTGGCCAGCAACGCGACACCCAGCAACGCCAGAGTGTGCACCAGTTGATAGGTGACGCCGGTATGAAAAATCGCCAGGTACTCGGCGCTCAGACGGTTTTTCAGGCCATGGGCCGCAAACGCCCCAAGGCCGACACCGGTGAAGCCGAAAAAAGCGGCCAGCATCAGAAAGCCACGCAGCATGAAGAACTCCAGTCAGACTCAATCTACAGGGTCTGTATAATGGCCCGCTCCACGGGTTCGGCCAAGCCATCTCTATGCTGCGTATCTATTTCCGTCGTTTCACCAAGGCCGTGCTCTGGTTCATGGGCGGCAGCGTCCTGTTGGTGCTGATCTTTCGCGTGGTGCCGCCACCGGGGACGGCGCTGATGGTCGAGCGCAAGATCGAATCCTGGATCGAAGGCGAGCCCATCGACCTGCAACGCTCGTGGAAACCGTGGGATGAAATTTCCGATGACCTGAAAGTCGCAGTGATTGCCGGCGAAGATCAGAAATTCCCCGAACACTGGGGCTTTGACGTGAATGCGATCAAGGCGGCACTGGCCCATAACGAACTCGGCGGCTCGATCCGCGGCGCCAGCACCCTGAGCCAGCAAGTCTCGAAAAACCTGTTCCTGTGGTCCGGTCGCAGCTGGCTGCGCAAAGGCCTGGAAGCCTGGTTCACCGGACTGATCGAAGTGTTCTGGCCCAAACAGCGGATTCTCGAGGTGTACCTCAACAGTGTCGAGTGGGATGACGGCGTGTTCGGTGCCGAGGCTGCGGCCAGGCACCATTTTGGCGTGAGCGCCAAAGGCCTCAGCCGCCAGCAATCGAGCTTGCTGGCGGCGGTCCTGCCCAATCCGCGGGTGTGGAGTGCCAGTCATCCGACGGGATACGTGGCGCGGCGCGCAGGCTGGATTCGGCGGCAGATGAGTCAGTTGGGTGGTGAGAGTTATCTGGTTGGCCTCAACGATTCGCGCCGGGCGCCTTGGGCTCAATAACCAATAATGGGCACACACAAAAACGCCCCGATCAATGATCGGGGCGTTTTTTATTGCTGGTGCCCGGGTTACGCGGCGATCGACACCTTGAGTTTGTTCATCGCGCTCTTCTCAAGCTGACGAATACGCTCGGCCGAAACGTTGTACTTCTGCGCCAGGTCGTGCAGCGTGGCTTTTTCTTCCGCCAGCCAGCGCTGGTAGAGGATGTCACGGCTGCGGTCGTCCAACACTTCCAGCGCTTCGTGCAGGTTGTGGTTGGAGTTGTCGCTCCAGTCGGCGTCTTCCAGCTGACGCGCCGGGTCGTACCGGTGGTCTTCCAGATAATTGGCCGGCGACTGGAACGCACTGTCGTCGTCGGCTTCGGCAGCCGGGTCGAAGGCCATGTCGTGGCCAGTCAGGCGACTTTCCATCTCACGCACTTCCCGAGGCTCTACACCGAGGCTTTCCGCCACACGATGGACTTCCTCGTTGTTCAACCAGGCCAGACGCTTTTTCTGGCTGCGCAGATTGAAGAACAGCTTGCGCTGGGCCTTGGTGGTCGCGACTTTCACGATGCGCCAGTTGCGCAGGATGAATTCGTGGATTTCCGCCTTGATCCAGTGAACGGCAAAGGACACCAGGCGCACGCCCATTTCCGGGTTGAAGCGCTTCACGGCCTTCATCAGGCCGACGTTGCCTTCCTGGATCAGGTCAGCCTGAGCCAGGCCGTAGCCGGAATAGCTACGGGCGATATGTACGACAAAACGCAGGTGGGCGAGCACCATCTGCCGAGCCGCCTCAAGATCCTGCTCATAATAGAGACTCTCGGCCAGTTCACGCTCCTGCTCCGGCGTCAGCAATGGAATGCTGTTGACGGTGTGCACATAGGCCTCCAGGTTCGCACCCGGGACCAGAGCATATGCAGGCTGCAAAGAATTGGTCATACGAAAAAACCTCCGACTTACATACTCGTGCCAGTGGCACTGCGAAAATTGACCGGAAACCAAAAGACAAGTTCCCCTAAAAACTGCAAGGTCAATCACGCGCAAAAAAGATTCTACTTCGGCGCCAACTCCCTGAGATGACGTGCGACTGCAATCCATGCACCGATATAACCCAACAGCACCGCGCCAAGCAAGAGAGACAGACCATCGGCCACCGGTACGCCGGCCAGCGCGAAATCGCTGCCATACAAACCGGCCAGCCCGACGACCGCATCGTTCAGCCAGTCCAGACCAAACGCCAACAGCCCCCAGGAAAGCAGCCCTGCACCGAAACCATACAACGCACCCATATAGAGAAAGGGCCTGCGCACATAGCTGTCAGTGCCGCCCACGAGTTTAATCACTTCTATCTCGGTGCGGCGGTTTTCAATATGAAGACGAATGGTATTGCCTATCACCAAAAGTAATGCAGAAACCAGAAGCACGGTCAGACCAAAGACAAAGCGGTCACCGAGCTTGAGGATGGCTGCCAGACGCTCGACCCAGACTAGATCAAGTTGCGCCTGTTGTACCCTGGGCAGTTCGGAAAGTTTTTGTCTTAATGCTTCAAGTGCAGGCTTGTCGACTTCGTTCGGCGTCACCAGGACCACGCCGGGCAGCGGGTTCTCCGGTAACTCCTTGAGCGCATCGCCCAGGCCGGACTGCTGCTGGAACTCTTCCAGAGCCTGATCACGCCCCACGTACTCGGCATCCGCCACACCGGGCATGGCCTTGATCTGCTCACGCAGGGATTCACCTTCAGCCGGGCTGGCTTCGAGTTGCAGGTACAGGGAGATCTGCGCCGCACGCTGCCAGGAACCGCCCAGACGCTCGACGTTACTTAGCAAAAGTGACAGCCCCATGGGTAAGCTCAGGGCAACGGCCATCACCATGCAGGTGAAAAAGCTGCCGATCGGCTGCTTGCCCAGGCGGCGCAAGCTGTCCAGCAAGCTGGCACGATGGCTTTCAATCCAGGCGCGAAACAGTGTGGCGAAGTCCGGGCCATCATCGTCATCGCGCTTTTTCTTCTGCGGCTGCGGATCGGCGGCCTTCGGGGCCACGCGCTCGGAAACCTTCGGACTGCGTGTCGCACTCATACGCCGGCCTCCCCGTCGCCAATCAATCGGCCGCGTTGCAACGTCAGCATACGGTGGCGCATGCGCGCGATCAGGGCCAGGTCGTGACTGGCGATCAGCACGCTGGTGCCCAGGCGGTTGATGTCTTCGAACACCCCCATGATTTCTGCCGCCAGACGCGGGTCGAGGTTACCGGTCGGTTCGTCCGCCAGCAGCAAGGCCGGGCGATGGACGATGGCGCGGGCGATGCCGACGCGCTGTTGCTGACCGGTGGACAGGTCGCCGGGATACAAATCGGTCTTGTCCGACAGCGCCACACGTTCCAGCGCCGAGTCCACGCGCTTGGCGATTTCCGCCTTGGACAAACCGAGGATCTGCAACGGCAATGCGACGTTGTTGAACACCGTGCGATCGAACAGCAACTGATGGTTCTGGAACACCACGCCGATCTGCCGGCGCAGGAATGGGATCTGTGCGTTGCTGATGGTGCTCAGGTCCTGCCCGGCGAGCAGCAGTTTGCCGCTGGTGGGACGCTCCATCGCCAGCAACAGCCGCAACAGCGTACTTTTACCGGCACCGGAATGGCCGGTGACAAACAGAAACTCGCCACGACGGACTCGAAAGCTCAGCTCATGCAAGCCGACGTGACCATTCGGGTAGCGTTTACCGACCTGTTCGAAACGAATCATGAACGCTCCCGTTCGGCAAAGAGTGCCTGGACAAAGGGTTCAGCTTCAAAAGTGCGCAAATCGTCGATGCCTTCACCGACACCGATGTAGCGGATCGGCAGGCCGAACTGCTTGGCCAGGGCAAAAATCACCCCGCCCTTGGCGGTCCCGTCAAGCTTGGTCAGCGCCAGGCCGGTCAGTTCGACGGTCTGGTTGAATTGCTTGGCCTGATTGATAGCGTTCTGCCCGGTGCCGGCATCGAGTACCAGCAGCACCTCATGTGGCGCGTCGGCGTCGAGCTTGCCGATCACCCGGCGGACCTTTTTCAGCTCTTCCATCAGGTTGTCTTTGGTGTGCAGGCGACCGGCGGTGTCGGCGATCAGAACATCAATGCCACGGGCCTTGGCGGCTTGCACGGCATCGAAGATGACCGAAGCCGAATCCGCGCCGGTGTGCTGGGCAATGACCGGGATTTTGTTGCGCTCACCCCAGACCTGCAATTGCTCCACCGCCGCAGCACGGAAGGTGTCACCGGCGGCGAGCATGACTTTCTTGCCTTCCAGTTGCAGTTTCTTCGCCAGTTTGCCGATGGTCGTGGTTTTGCCGGCACCGTTGACGCCCACCACCAGGATCACGAACGGCTTGTTCTGCGAGGCGATTTTCAGCGGTTGTTCGACCGGCTTGAGCATCGCCGCCAATTCGGCTTGCAGGGACTTGTAGAGGGCGTCGGCATCGGCCAACTCTTTGCGCGCGACCTTCTGCGTCAGGCGCTGGATGATCACCGAAGTGGCCTCTACCCCAACGTCGGCGGTCAGCAGACGGGTTTCCAGGTCATCGAGCAGTTCGTCATCGATGGCTTTCTTGCCCAGGAACAGGCTGGCCATGCCTTCGCCGATGCTGGCACTGGTCTTGGACAAGCCTTGCTTGAGTCGGGCAAAAAAACCGGCTTTGGTTTCTTCGCTGCGTACAGGCTCGACCGGAACTTCAACCGGGGCAACGGCCACCGGCTCGATGACAGGTGCAGGTGCAGGTTCGGGCTCAGGCATCTGGACAACCGGTGCCACCGGTTCCGGGACCGCTTCAACGACCGGTGCGACAACCGGCACTGGCTCAGGGGCAAAGGCACTCGGAGCAGGAATCGGCGGCGTTACATGGGGCGCCAGCTCGTCTTCGACCAACGCCACCGGCTCTTCCGCCACGGGCAAGGTCAGCCAGGGTTCTGCGGCCGGGGTCAGCGGCAGTTCGGCAACGATTTGCGGTTCAGGTTCGACGGTCGGTTGCAGCACCGGCTCGGCGATTGGCAGGACGACCGGCACTGATGCTTCTTCTATTACCGGCGCAGGTGTGGGTTCAGGGAGTGGTTGTGGCTGTTCGACGACGGATTCCTGCGGTTTTTTGCGCAGCCATCCGAACAGGCTTTTCTTTTCGCCAGCCGTAGCTGGGGTCTTCTTGTCGTCGTTGGAACCAAACATGGAGGACGGCTATCTCACGGTAGCGACGCGCCAACGGGCGCCCCGGCAAATAAATATTCGATGCAGAACAGACTGCGATTGCTACAGCTTGTTCACGCGCAACATTTTGTCGAGGTGCAAACGGGCACCTTGCAAAAAACGACTTCACGAAGGACTGAAGCGTAATAATCGGCGAAAACGCAGAGTTTAGTTGATAAACCATAGCTTTCTGCCGCAAACCCAAACAACCTGATCACACACAAAGGTCTGATAGGCGTGGCCGCCAGTAAAACGGATCAGTATCCTAGCACCCTCTCGCCCGCCGACGCTAAGACCTAGCGGGCAGCCCAACAGGTTTAAACACGAATGAATGCTCTAGCCCGCCGCGCCGCAGGCCTGCTGCTCAGCACAGTTTGTCTGCCCCTCTCGGCCCTGGCTGCCGACCCGCAACCCACCCACGAGTTCACCCTCGACAACGGCTTGAAGGTCGTCGTGCGCGAAGACCATCGTGCGCCGGTGGTGGTTTCCCAAGTCTGGTACAAGGTCGGCTCCAGCTACGAGACACCGGGTCAGACCGGCCTGTCCCATGCCCTGGAGCACATGATGTTCAAGGGTAGCGAGAAAGTCGGCCCTGGCGAAGCGTCGTTGATCCTGCGCGACCTCGGCGCCGAAGAGAACGCCTTCACCAGCGACGATTTCACCGCCTACTACCAGGTGCTGGCCCGCGACCGCCTGGGCGTGGCTTTCGAACTGGAAGCCGACCGGATGGCCAGCTTGCGCCTGCCACCGGACGAGTTCGCCCGCGAGATCGAAGTCATCAAGGAAGAACGCCGCCTGCGTACCGACGACAAACCGATGTCCAAGGCTTACGAACGTTTCAAGGCCATGGCCTACCCGGCCAGCGGCTATCACACGCCGACCATCGGCTGGATGGCAGACCTGGAGCGCATGAAAGTCGAAGAGCTGCGCCACTGGTATGAATCCTGGTACGTGCCGAACAACGCCACGCTGGTGGTGGTTGGCGACGTGACACCCGAAGAAGTCAAAACCCTGGCCCAACGCTATTTCGGCCCGATCGCCAAGCGTGACGTGCCTGCCGCGAAAAAACCGCTGGAACTGGCCGAACCCGGCGAGCGCCAGATCACCTTGCACGTGAAGACCCAATTGCCCAGCCTGATGCTGGCATTCAACGTGCCGAGTATCGCCACCGCCGAAGACAAACGCTCGGTGAACGCCTTGCGCCTGATTTCCGCGCTGCTCGATGGCGGCTACAGCGCACGTATCCCGACCCAACTGGAGCGCGGCGAAGAATTGGTGTCCGGCGGCTCGTCGAGCTACGACGCCTACACCCGCGGCGATAGCCTGTTCACGCTGTCGGCAACGCCCAACAGCCAGAAAAACAAGACCATCGCCCAGGCCGAAGCCGGTTTGTGGAAGCTGCTTGAACAGCTGAAAACCACTGCGCCGACCACTGAAGAACTGGAGCGTGTGCGGGCACAGGTCATCGCCGGCCTGGTTTACGAGCGCGACTCGATCACCAGCCAGGCCACGGCCATTGGCCAACTGGAAACGGTCGGGCTGTCCTGGAAACTGATGGATACCGAGCTCGCCGATCTGGAAAGCGTGACCCCGCAAGATATCCAGAATGCCGCCAAGCTGTATTTCACCCGCGAACGTCTCAGCGTCGCCCATGTTCTGCCAGAGGAGACGACTCATGAGTGAGCGTAAAAAACCGCGCCTGGCCCTGTTCGGCCTGATCGCCGTTGCGCTGATCGGCTCTGCCGCGTTCTATTTTTCGAAAACCGACGAATCCAATGCCAGCGAAGCCCTGGACAAGGCCAAGGCCAGCCAGAAGCTGCAATCGCTGACCGAACTCAACGGCAAGGCACCGAGCCGCCGCAAACTCGACGTGCAGACCTGGAACACCGCCGAAGGTGCCAAAGTGTTGTTCGTCGAAGCCCGTGAACTGCCGATGTTCGATATGCGCCTGATCTTCGCCGCCGGCAGCAGCCAGGATGGCAGCGCGCCCGGCCTGGCCGTGCTGACCAACGCCATGCTCAACGAGGGTGTGGCCGGCAAAGACGTCAGCGCCATCGCCCAGGGTTTCGAGGGTCTGGGAGCCGATTTCGGCAATGGCGCTTACAAAGACATGGCGGTTGCATCGCTGCGCAGCCTCAGTGCAACGGACAAACGTGAACCGGCCTTGCAGCTGTTTGCGCAAGTCGTCGGCAAGCCAACCTTTCCGGCCGACTCATTTACCCGCATCAAGAACCAGTTGCTCGCCGGCTTCGAATACCAGAAACAGAACCCCGGCAAACTGGCCAGCCTGGAGTTGATGAACCGCTTGTACGGCGATCACCCCTATGCGCACGCCAGTGATGGCACGGCAAAGTCCATTCCCGAGGTGACCCTCGCGCAACTGCGCGCTTTCCACGAAAAAGCCTATGCCGCAGGCAACGTAGTCATCGCACTGGTTGGCGATCTGTCCCGCGCCGAAGCCGAGGCCATGGCCGCGCAGGTGTCCAGCGCGCTGCCCAAAGGTCCGGCCCTGCCGAAAATCGCCCAACCGACCGAACCCAAGGCCAGCATCGGCCACATCGAGTTCCCGTCCAAACAGACTAACCTGATGCTTGCGCAACTGGGCATCGATCGTGATGATCCGGACTACGCCGCACTGTCCATGGGCAACCAGATCCTCGGTGGTGGCGGTTTCGGTACTCGACTGATGAGCGAAGTGCGCGAGAAGCGCGGCCTGGCCTATGGCATATATTCGGGCTTCAGCCCGATGCAGGCGCGTGGCCCGTTCATGATCAACGTGCAGACCCGCGCCGAAATGAGCGAAGGCACTCTGAAACTGGTGCAGGACGTCCTCGCGGACTACCTTGCAACCGGTCCGACCGAGAAAGAACTCGACGACGCCAAGCGTGAACTGGCCGGCAGCTTCCCGCTGTCCACCGCCAGCAACGCCGACATCGTCGGTCAACTGGGTGCCATTGGCTTCTATGACTTGCCGCTGAGCCACCTGGAAGACTTCATGCAACAGTCGCAGAACCTGACCGTCGAGCAAGTCAAAGCGGCCATGAACAAACACTTGAGCACGGACAAAATGGTCATCGTCAGCGCTGGCCCGACCGTGCCGCAAAAGCCGCTGCCGGCCCCTACTGATAAACCTGCCGAGCAACCGCTCGGGGTTCCGGAGCATTAATGGCTACTTCCCGTCCCAAAAAACCCGTCCACAACGTGCACAACGGCGTGAACCAGCTGCGCATCATCGGCGGCGAATGGCGCAGCCGTAAACTGAGCTTCCCCGATGCGCCGGGTCTGCGTCCGACGCCGGACCGGGTGCGTGAAACCCTGTTCAACTGGCTCGCACCTTACGTTCCAGGCGCCAAAGTGCTGGACCCGTTCACCGGCAGCGGCGCGCTGTTCCTCGAAGCCCTGTCCCGTGGCGCGGCCATGGGTCAGGCGCTGGACGCCAGCAGCCTCGCGGTGTCGAGCCTCAAGGAACATCTGGGCACATTGCGCTGCACCACCGGCCAGGTTCAGACCGCTGACGCCCTGCGCTACCTGGAAACCCAGACCGCCACGCCCTACGACCTGGTGTTCCTCGACCCGCCGTTCAACCAGAACCTGTTGCCCGCCGTTTGCGCCCTGCTCGAAGCGCGCCAATGGCTGGCCGACGATGCCTGGATATACACCGAAAGCGAGTCAGCGCCGTCAACCCTGGGTCTGCCGCAGAACTGGCGCCTGCACCGGGAGCAGAAATCCGGGCGAGTGTATTACTCGTTGTGGCAGCGCGGCGCCTGACGTTGCGATTGTGAGGAGCACTACATAGTTACCGCCTGACGCCCTTACGGATCATCCACAGTGGTTTGCGCATAACCCTGCAAACCACTGAGGATGAACACGGATGAACATCTCCTGCTGCATTTTTGTACTGCCATTTATCGCCTGGCTGCCGCTCATGGCCAGCGCTGCCACACCCCCTGCGACGCAAGACTTCGTGCTGGATAACGGCCTCAAGGTCGTCGTGCGCGAGGACCATCGCTCCCCAATCGTCACCGCTCAGCTGTGGATCAAGGCCGGTTCAAGCTACGAGCCGCCCGGCCAGTCGGGACTGTCCCATGCCCTCGAACACATGGTCTACAAAGGCAGCAGCAAGGCCTGCGCTGGAGAATTCGAGGCGATACTGGAAAGTCTGGGCGCCAGCCAAAACGCCTATACAGGCACTGATTTCACGGTTTTTTACCAGACACTCGCTTCCGGCCGCGTCGGCGTCGCGTTCGAAATTCTCGCCGATCTGATGAGTACGGCCGAGCTGGATCCGCAGGACTTCACACCGGAGCTCAAGGTCATTCAGGAAGAGCGGCGGATGTACGTCGATGATGAAATCACCGTGCTGGCTCAAGAAAGACTGAACAGCATCGCCCACCCGGCCAGCGGCTATCGCACCCCGACGATTGGCTGGATGCATGACCTGCAACGAATGAATACCGCGCAATTGCAGCAGTGGTACAAGGCCTGGTATTCGCCGGGCAATGCGACCCTGGTGGTCGTTGGCGATGTCCAGCCCGAGCAGATCAAGGCCCTTGCACGGCAGTATTTCGGCCACCTTGAGCGAGGCACGACACCGGCGGCCCCTGCCCCCGTCGAACTCACTTCTGCCGGCGAACGATCGCTGACCCTGCATGCACCCGTGGCGTCCCCGCGCTTGATCATGAGTTTCAACGCGCCAAGCCTGGCCACGGCTCTGGATCGTCGGACCGCCCATGCCCTGCGCCTGCTCGATATGTTACTGGCCGGTTCCAATAGCGCACGCATCAAACAGCGACTGCAACTGAGCGAGTCAATATTCACCGAGGTCCTCTCGGAATACGACGCCTTCAATCGCGGCGACTCGTTACTGACGATCAGCATGCAACTCAATGCGGACAAGCTCAATGATGCTGACGCAGCCCTCACCCGTGTGTGGCAGGTGATCGAATCACTCAAAAGCAAGGCACCGGAACCGGCAGAACTGGAACGCGCGAAAAACCTGCTGATCGCCAACCTGGTTTATGCGCAGGACGACCTGCAGAGACAAGCCCACAACCTGGGTCTTTTGCAGACCATTGGCCTGGACTGGCGGCTTGCCGATCTGGATACGCAAGAGCTGAACAAGGTCACACCGCTGGATATTCAACAGGTGGCACAGACTTATCTGACGCGTGAGCGCCTGAGTACCGCGAAAATCCTGCCGGAGAAGAACAATGGATAAGTTCAAAGGCTTGATCAATGGATTGATACTGGCAAGCATGCTGCTCAGCGTTCAGGCCAATGCCGCTGCAATCACGGCGCCCCCGAAACCGGTGCTGCAATCGCTCAGCGAAGCACAAGCGCCTGCGTTCCAACGCACGCTATCGATCAAGGGTTACAAGACTTTCAGCGGCACCAAGATCCTGTTCATCCGTACCCCTGGCTTGCCGATGTTCGACACCCTCGTAAGCTTTGCCGCCGGCAGCGCCCACACAGCACATCAACCGGGCCTGGCAGCGTTGACCTTCAGTCTGTTGAATGAAGGTGTGGCGGGCAAGGACGTCAATGCCATACAGGCGACCTTCGATAACCTGGGCGCAAAGATGGATATGGGGATCAGCCAGGATCGGACGTGGTTTTCCCTGCGTAGCTTGAGTGACGAATCACGACGCACACCAGCCCTGGATTTGTTTGCCCAAATCCTCGGCAAGCCGATGCTGCCGGAGGCCTCCATGGCCGCAGTCAAATCACAATTGCAGTACGTTCTGGATCGCGAAGACCAGTCCCACGCCATTCAAGCCCGCCACGCGAACCTCGGCCAGCTGTTTCCCGACCACGGTTATGCTCAGTCGTTCTTCGGAACCCGGGCCAGCCTTGCCTCCATCACTCGCACCCAGGTGGAGGACTTTCATCGCGAGGCCTATGCCGTGGGCAATGCCCAAATCACACTGGTCGGCGACCTCACCGAAGAGGAAGCCCAGCACATTGGTGCGCAGATAGCCGCGGCCTTGCCCAAAGGGCCGGCCATTGCTGCGATTCGACCCGCGACCAGCCCGACCGCTTCAGGTCTGCTGCGCGTTGAGCGGACATCGACTCAGGCTTACTTGCGCCTGGCCCAGCCAAGTGTCCTGCGAAGCAATCCGGATTACGTCGCGCTGCAGACAGCCATGCTGGTTTTCAGCAAACGACTGACCAATGAACTGCGAGAACGCCGAGGCTTGACCTATCACGTTGAGGCCGAACTCTCAGCCCTTCAGGCACAAGGGCTTCTCTCCATCGAAATACAGACCAGACCCGAGCAGGCCGATGCGGTGCTGGCCCACATCGAGACAATGTTCAGCGACTTTCTCAACCACGGGCCGACCCAACGGGAACTTGAAGACAGCCAACAGCAACTGATTGGTAGCGCGCCGTTGAACAGCGCAACCAATGCGCAGATCTTGAGACAGTTGTACGCCATCAGCACACACAATCTGCCGCTGGACCTGGATTTTGACGCGCAAGCGGCTTCGAAGCTGAACCTCACATCAATCAAGAGCGCACTCAACCGGCATTACCACTCTGGACAATGGCAGGCGGTCATCCTGGGACCCAGGGCAGATCAACAACCGCTGCCCGAGCCGAGCGAAAGCGCAACCAATGCGATGTGTCGCGTGCCTGGTGAGATTGTGGCAAGTTAGACTGCCAGGGTGACGCGGTCGCGGCGCTGTCCCGCCGCGTCTTCCGGCAGACTCATGAACACATCCACCGAGAATGACTGTGCAACCGCACCCCGCACTGGCCTCACCGCCCTCCTTCATCCCCGCCTTCGGCATCGGCAACCCGCACTTGCAAACCTTGTGGGGGCCGCTGTGGCGTAAAACCGTGCACATCGACCGCGACCGCGAACGCCTGTGGCTCGAAGACGGTGATTTTCTCGATCTCGACTGGTACGGCCCGCACAGCGCCGAAGCGCCGTTGGTGCTGGTGCTGCACGGGCTGACCGGTTCATCGAATTCGCCCTACGTGGCCGGCATGCAAAAAGCCTTGGCTGATCGGGGCTGGGCCAGCGTCGCGCTGAACTGGCGCGGCTGCTCGGGCGAACCCAATCTATTGCCGCGCAGCTACCATTCCGGCGCCAGCGAAGATCTGGCCGAAACCATCAAACATCTGCGGGCCAAGCGGCCACTCGCGCCGCTCTATGCGGTCGGTTATTCCCTGGGTGGCAATGTCCTGCTCAAGCACCTGGGTGAAACCGGCAGTGACAGCGGCGTACTTGGCGCGGTGGCCGTGTCAGTGCCGTTCCGACTGGACCAGTGCGCCGACCGGATCGGCCAGGGTTTTTCCAAGGTCTACCAGGCGCACTTCATGCGCGAAATGCTGGCCTACATCAAGAACAAGCAGCGCCAGTTCCAGCATGACGGCCGGGAAGACGGCCTGGCGGCACTGGCCGCGCTCGGTTCATTGGAAAACATGCGCACGTTCTGGGATTTCGACGGCCGGGTGACCGCGCCACTGAACGGTTTCGTGGATGCCGAGGATTACTACCGCCGCGCATCGAGTCGCTACTTTCTCGGGGAGATTCGCACACCGACCCTGATCATTCAGGCGGCCGACGATCCCTTCGTCTTCCCCCACAGCCTGCCGCAAGCCGATGAGTTATCGGCCTGTACGCAATTCGAACTGCAGGCCAAGGGCGGACACGTCGGGTTCGTCGACGGCTCGGTCAGGCAACCGGGTTACTACCTGGAACGACGCATCCCCCAGTGGCTGGCCAACGCAGGCCGGGCGTAGGCATACGAAGGGAGCTGCGAGCGTATCGATGCTTTGTTCTTCACTCGCCTACTGCGATGCCCCGCGCAGGATCATTGATCCACTCGCTCCAAGAACCGGCGTACAACGCACCCAGCGGATACCCCGCCAGGCACAATGCGAACAGGTTATGGCAAGCCGTCACGCCGGAACCGCAGTACGCCACCAGATCGTTCGGCGAACGGTCTGCAAGTTTTGCGGCGAAGCGCTGCTTGAGCTGATCAGCCGGCAGAAACCGCCCATCCGCGCCGAGGTTGTCGGTAAACGCCGCACATTGTGCACCGGGAATGTGCCCGGCGACCGGATCGATCGGTTCCATTTCACCCTTGAAGCGCGGCAGTGCGCGGGCATCGAGCAGGGTCAGTTCTGGTTGCGCGAGACGCTTTTGCAATTGTTCGGCACTGAGCAGCAACGAAGCATCCGGGGCGCCACTGAACGTGCCGCGAGTGATCGAGGGCGCATCCAGGCTCAGCGGCAAACCCGCCGCGTGCCAGGCCTTTAGCCCGCCATCAAGAATGAACACGCCGTCACGTTTGCCCAGCCAGGCCAGCAACCACCAGGCGCGAGCCGCGAAGGCGCCCGGGCCGTCGTCGTACAAAACCACTTCACTGTCATTGTTGATGCCCCAGGCTTGCAGGCGCTCGATCAGTTCGACCGGCTCTGGCAGCGGATGACGCCCGGTCACGCCCTTGACCACTTTCCCGCTGAGGTCACGCTCGAGATCAGCAAAGCTCGACCCGTTGATGTGGCCCTCGGCATAGCTGCGCTGCCCGTAATCCGGGTCTTCAAGGGCAAAGCGACAATCGAGAATCACCAACCCCGGCTGGTCCTTTTTCAAGTCCAGCGCTTGTGGGCTGATCAGTTGCGCGATGGGCATAGCGGGCTCCTGTGATTAAACGCAATTCAATCCTGCTGCACGCGCTGGCTCAAACCTCTTCCAGCGCCTGAGCCAACGGCACGTAAAACTCTTCAAACAAGGCGTTGACCGCTTCGCGCGCCTCATCCGTGACGAATCCGGCTTCCAGTACCAGTACCTGATACACGCCGCGCTTGATCGCCTGCTCGCTCAGATGACTGGAATTCTCCCGCGTGGTGCACAGAAAGCGCACCCAGGAAGTGAGGATGATCCAGGCATTGAGGGTCAGGGACTCGATCTGCACACGATCCATCTTCAAGATGCCAGCGGCAACGAAACCTTCGTAGATCGCCATGCCCTGAATCACGCAGCGCTGGGAAAAACGCCGGTAACGGGCGGCCAGTTCCGGATCGCTGTCGAGCAAATGCTCGAGGTCGCGATGCAAAAACCGGTAACCCCACATCGCCGAGAGCAACTCTTTGAGATAGAAGCGCTTGTCTTCCACCGTCGCGGCGCGGCCCTGTGGCGGGCGCAGAAAGCTGTCCACCAGGGTTTCGTACTCGCTGAACAGCACGGCGATGATCGCCTGCTTGTTCGGGAAGTGGTAGTACAGGTTGCCCGGGGAAATCTCCATGTGGGCAGCAATGTGGTTGGTGCTGATGCTGCGCTCGCCCTGTTGATTGAACAGCTCCAGGCTGTTCTGCACGATGCGCTCGCTGGTTTTGATCCGTGGGGCCATGGCTTGAGCTTTAATTCAGAGTGCGTTGATGGGCATCTTACGACCTATCCGCAAGCGGATGGAACATCACTGCGCGACGAAGGCATTTGACTTTTTAGAGCATAGACTCTAAAAAGTGCCTCATTAGAATAAATCCGGAGCCGACCATGACTGCTGAAATTTCCTACCTGCAAAACCTACAGCAGCCTCTGGACGAGCTTCAGGCGCTGTTTGAAGCACAACGCGCGGCGTATGCCGCCAACCCGATGCCCCCTGCCGCCCAGCGCCAACAGTGGCTCAAGGCACTGCGCGACTTGCTGAACAGCGAGCGTCAGGCCTTGATTGACGCGATCAGCCAGGACTTCAGCCATCGCAGCGCCGATGAGACCCTGCTCGCTGAATTGATGCCCAGCCTGCACGGCATCCATTACGCCAGCCAGCACCTCAAAGGCTGGATGCGTGCGTCGCGGCGCAAGGTCGGCGTTGCCTTTCAACCAGCCTCGGCCAAAGTGGTTTATCAGCCGCTGGGCGTGGTTGGGGTGATCGTGCCGTGGAATTACCCGTTGTACCTGGCGATCGGCCCGATGGTGGGTGCGCTGTCGGCGGGTAACCGGGTGATGCTCAAGCTCAGCGAATCCACCCCGGCCACCGGTTTGCTGATGAAGCAGTTGTTGGCGCGGATCTTCCCCGAAGACCTGGTCTGCGTCGTGCTGGGCGAGGCCGATATCGGCGTGGCATTTTCCCGCCTGCGTTTCGATCACCTGTTGTTCACTGGCGCCACCAGCATCGGTAAGCACGTGATGCGCGCGGCGGCGGAGAACCTGACACCGGTGACACTGGAACTGGGTGGCAAGTCTCCGGCCATTGTGTCCCACGATGTGCCGCTCAAGGACGCCGCCGAACGCATCGCGTTCGGCAAGACCCTCAATGCCGGACAGACCTGCGTGGCTCCGGACTACGTGCTGGTGCCGGAGGATCGTGTCGGTGGCTTCGTTGAAGCCTATCGCTCGGCTGTGCGCGGGTTTTATCCGACGCTGACTGACAACCCGGACTACACGGCAATCATCAATGATCGACAACTGGCTCGGCTCAATGGCTACGTCAGCGATGCCACCAGCAAGGGTGCGTTGCTGATTCCTCTGTTCGAGCAAAGCCAGGGCCGTCGCATGGGCCATAGCCTGTTGCTCAACGTCAGCGATGACATGACCGTGATGCAGGACGAAATCTTCGGCCCGCTGCTGCCGATCGTCCCGTATCGGGATCTCGATCAGGCGTTTGCCTACATCAACCAACGCCCTCGCCCGCTGGCGCTGTATTACTTCGGCTACGACAAGCGCGAGCAAAACCGCGTGCTGCACGAGACCCACTCCGGTGGCGTGTGCCTCAACGACACGCTGCTGCATGTGGCTCAGGATGACATGCCTTTCGGCGGCATCGGTGCTTCGGGCATGGGTCACTACCACGGGCACGAAGGCTTCCTCACCTTCAGCAAGGCCAAGGGTGTGCTGATCAAACAGCGCTTCAACGCGGCGAAACTGATCTATCCGCCGTACGGTAAATCCATTCAGAAACTGATCCAGAAGCTGTTTATTCGCTAACGATCGTCACCCTCGGGTAATAACAATAATGAACCCAAGCCTGTCCGATACACCCGCGCTGTCACGGCGCGGCCTGCTCAAGTTCAGCCTCGGCGCCAGCGCCTTTCTCGCCACCGCCGGATTGGGTGCCAGCCTCACGGGTTGCTCTTCGGGTGCACCGCAAAGTGGTTTCACGGCGTTGCGCAGCGGCGATCTGCTGTTTTTGCGGGCCTTGCTTCCGGTAATGCTTGACGGTGCGGTGACCGCCGAACGCATGCCGGCTGCGGTCGATGGCACTTTGAAAAGTCTGGACTACAACCTCGATCACCTGTCGCCGGAAATGCTCAAGCTGACCCGGCAACTGTTCGATGTGCTGGGCATGGCTGTCACACGCGGTCCGTTGACCGGGATCTGGGGCAGCTGGGAAAACGCCAGCGCCGACGATATCCGGCACTTCCTCGATCGCTGGGAAAACAGCTCGCTGAACTTGCTGCGCATGGGACACAGCTCTTTGCTGCAACTGGTGATGATGGCCTGGTACGGCCGCCAGGAATCGTGGGCGCATTGCGGCTATCCCGGACCGCCAACGGTTTGAAAACCGTATCGAGCCTTTCGCGGGCAAGCCTCGCTCCTGCTGCAGCGAAGGCGTCATCTGCCTCACCAAAATATCCAGAACAATAAGAGAACCCGAAGATGCCCGTACCCGATCCGTTCCGCGAAGGCATGGCCCGCGGCTGGAAAACCCATAACGGTTCGCAACTGAGCCAGGACCTGACCCTCGAAGCGGATGTGGCGATCATCGGCAGCGGTGCCGGTGGCGGCACCACCGCCGAAATCCTCAGCGCAGCCGGCTACAAAGTGCTGCTGATCGAGGAAGGTCCGCTCAAGACCAGCAGCGACTTCAAACTGCTCGAAGACCAGGCCTACGCCAGTCTCTATCAGGAAGGCATCGGGCGCATGAGCAAGGATGGCGCGATCACCATCCTTCAGGGCCGGGCGGTGGGCGGCACCACTCTGATCAACTGGACTTCCAGTTTTCGCACTCCGCAACCGACCCTGGAGCATTGGGCCAAAGAGCACAACGTCAAGGGTCACAGCCCGGCCGACATGGCGCCGTGGTTCGAAAAAATGGAGCAGCGTCTGGGCGTCGCGCCGTGGATGGTCCCGCCCAATGCCAACAACGACGTGATCCGCAAAGGCTGCGAAAAACTCGGCTACAGCTGGCATGTCATCCCGCGCAACGTGCGCGGCTGCTGGAACCTCGGCTATTGCGGCATGGGCTGCCCGACCAACGCCAAGCAATCGATGATGGTCACGACCATTCCAGCGACCCTGGAAAAGGGCGGCGAGTTGCTTTACCTGGCCCGCGCCGAAAAACTCGTCATCAGCGGCGACAAAGTCACCGGCCTGCATTGCGTGGCGATGGACGAGCGCTGCGTCGAACCCACCGGTCGCAAGATCACGGTCAAGGCGCGGCATTACGTGCTGGCCGGCGGTGGCATCAACTCACCAGGCTTGTTGATGCGTTCCGGAGCGCCTGATCCGCACGAACGCTTGGGCAAACGCACGTTCCTGCATCCGGTGAACATGTCCGCTGCGTTGTTCGACGAGGTCGTCAACCCGTTCTATGGCGCGCCGCAGTCCATTTATTCCGATCATTTCCAATGGCAGAACGGCACTACCGGCCCCATGGCCTACAAACTGGAAGTTCCACCGCTACACCCGGCGCTGGCCGCGACATTACTCGGGGGCTTTGGCGAAGAAAACGCCGGGCACATGACCAACCTGCCGCACACGCACGCCATGCTGGCACTGCTGCGCGACGGTTTTCACCCGGACAGCCAGGGTGGCAACGTCGAATTACGCAGCGACGACACGCCAGTACTCGATTACCAAATCTCGCCTTATACCTGGGACGGGTTGCGCCGGGCATTCCACACGATGGCCGAGATCCAGTTCGCCGGCGGCGCCCGGGCGGTGATGCCGATGCACGCCGACGCGCGCTACGTCAAAACCCTCGCCGAGGCACGGGCACTGATTGACGGTCTAAGCCTGGAGTTGTACCGCACTCGTTTGGGCAGCGCGCATGTGATGGGGGGTTGCGCGATGGGCGAAGATCCGAAAAATGCCGTGACCGACAGCCTCGGCCGGCACCATCAATTGGCCAATCTATCGATTCATGACGGCTCGCTATTCCCTACCAGCATTGGCGCAAACCCGCAGTTGTCGGTCTACGGCCTGACGGCGCAACTGGCGACTTCTCTGGCCGAACGTTTAAAAAATCCGTGAAAAAAGCGATTATTCGCATCGTCTATAGTGCTTTCTTACCCAACAGGCGACTTGGCCGACCGGGAAGGCTGCGATACCATCCGACTCCCCAACGCACTCCCGCCAGGACGACGCGATGAACCGAGTGTTGTACCCAGGTACCTTCGACCCTATTACCAAGGGCCATGGCGATCTGGTCGAACGCGCCTCGCGCCTGTTCGATCACGTGATCATTGCTGTCGCCGCCAGCCCGAAGAAAAACCCGCTGTTTCCCCTGGAACAGCGCGTGGAGCTGGCCCGCGAGGTCACCAAGCATTTGCCGAACGTTGAAGTCGTCGGCTTCTCGACCCTGTTGGCGCATTTCGCCAAAGAGCAGAACGCCAATGTGTTCCTGCGTGGTTTGCGCGCGGTGTCGGACTTCGAATACGAGTTCCAGCTGGCCAACATGAACCGCCAGTTGGCCCCGGATGTGGAAAGCCTGTTTCTTACCCCGTCCGAGCGCTATTCGTTCATTTCCTCGACACTGGTCCGTGAAATCGCTGCCTTGGGCGGCGATATCACCAAATTCGTCCACCCGGCAGTGGCGGATGCACTGACCGAGCGCTTCAAGAAGTAGGAGCTGCCGCGGGCTGCGATCTTTTGCACTTGATCGCGCTTGCGTGCACTGCGCACGCCAATGCGGCACAATTACGCGCATTGATTTATTGCGCCCGGGCTTGCCGCCCCGGCTGGAGTTAGCATGTCCCTGATCATCACCGACGATTGCATCAATTGCGACGTCTGCGAACCCGAGTGTCCGAACGCCGCCATTTCCCAGGGCGAAGAGATCTACGTGATCGACCCGAACCTGTGCACCCAGTGTGTCGGCCACTACGACGAACCACAGTGCCAGCAGGTTTGCCCGGTGGATTGCATCCCGCTGGACGAAGCGCATCCGGAGACTGAAGAGCAGTTGATGGAGAAGTACCGCAAGATTACCGGCAAGGCTTGAGACATTTGGCGTCTTTCAGGACGCCTTCGCGGGCAAGCCTCGCTCCTACAGTCGTGTGATCGTTGTAGGAGCGAGGCTTGCCCGCGAAACTTTTCAGGACCTCACTCCTGCCGCTCAAACCCTTCCCCGATACACCCCAGGCACCGCACGAACGCCGCTTTCGCCGGGTCCACCACCAACGCCTGCCCCGCATCGCCTACTCCGCCGCCCAATGCGGTAAACGGTAGCGACACCACAAACACGCCGGCGCCGATCACTGTGGCGGCGACCAGTAAAGGCCGGGCAATCAACAGGTCGCCAATCATCGCGTATGCCGGTGGGTTCTGGATGGTGTAGAGCGGATCCCCGCTGCCGCTGCTGGCATCGGCTGATGCAACGAAGCTCAGCATCGACGCGACGGCAAGGGTTCGAAACAGGTTCATGGCTCGGTCCTTCGGCTAGACAGTCGGAACACTGACTATAGACCGTAAGGCATTCAGCTCTGGCAGCGTGGGCAAAAGACGCTGGCGCGCTGCCCGAGTTTCACTTCTCGCAACGGCGTGCCACAGACTTTGCAAGGCTCGGTGCCACGGCCGTAGACAAACAATTCCTGCTGGAAATACCCCGGCTGACCATCACCGCCAATAAAATCACGCAGTGTAGTGCCGCCGCGCTCGATGGCCGCAGCGAGAATGCGCTTGATCTCGATGGCCAGCTTCAGATAACGCGCCCGGGAAATGCCTTTGGCTTCGCGACGGGGGTCGATCCCGGCGGCGAACAAGGCTTCGGTCGCATAGATGTTGCCGACGCCGACCACCACCGCGTTGTCCATGATGAACGGCTTGACCGCCATCGAACGGCCACGGGACAACTGGAACAACCGCTCACCGTCGAACAGGTCGGTCAACGGCTCCGGCCCCAGGCGAATCAACAGTTCATGGTTGAGCGGGTCGAGGCTCCAGAGCATCGCGCCAAACCGACGCGGGTCGGTGTAGCGCAGGGCCAGGCCCGACTCCAGTTCGATATCCACGTGCTCATGCTTGGCCGCCGGCAGGCCGACCTCTACCAGACGCAAATTCCCCGACATGCCCAAGTGGCTGATCAAGGTTCCGACCTCGGCGTTGATCAGCAGGTACTTGGCGCGCCGCTCCACCAGCACGATCCGCTGGCCGGACAAGCGCACGTCGAGGTCCTCGGGAATCGGCCAGCGCAGGCGCCGGTCACGCACGATCACCCGGCTGACGCGCTGGCCTTCCAGGTGCGGCGCAATGCCACGGCGGGTGGTTTCGACTTCTGGCAGTTCAGGCATGGTGCTCTCTTGGAGGAAGAAAATCCGACAATCAGCGGTGCGCGCCGAGGTCGCGAATCGTCTGCTTGAGGGTCTCGAAGTCGTAGTCCGAGAGACCGACATAATCGAGCACCAACGCCGCGATGCTGTCCCACTCGTGATCTTCGGTCTGGTTGCCCAGCACGCGATAGGAAGCGCAAATATGCTCGGCCATCTTCAGGATCGCCAGCAGGTTCTTCAGCGAACTGTTGCGCGACGATTCATCGCTGAAGATCGCCAAGGCATTGTGGTGATTGGCGATGGCCGTGCTCACGTGTTCCGGCAGGCGCCAGGACTTGGCCGTGTAATAACCCACCACGGCATGGTTGGTGTTGAATTCCCGGTTCTCGGTGTCCACGACGCGGCACTCGGCCCCGGCACTGGCATAGGCCTGCTCCAGAACGCCCATGTAGTCGGGGAAACGCTGGAGCATCAGCGGCACGCCACAGTCATGGAACAAGCCCAGGGCGTAGGCTTCATCGCCGTTCTGGATACCGATGCGCTTGGCCAGGGTCAGGCAGGTCATCGCCACGTCCTGGGCGGTGTCCCAGAAGCGGTTCAAGGTGACGATGGTGTCATCATTCATCTCGCCCTTGATCGACTGCGCGTTGATCAGGTTGATGATCGAGCGGCTGCCCAGCAAATTCACCGCCCGCTGGATCGAGGCAATCTTGTTGCTCAGACCGTAATACGGTGAATTGACGATCTTCAACAGCGATCCAGAGAGGCCAGGGTCCTGGGAGATCAGCTTCGCGATCACCTCCAGATCCGGGTCGGGCATGTACTGCTCCATCTGCAGATCAACCATGATCTGCGGTTGAGCCGGCACACTGATGCCTTGCAGGGACTGCTGGATTTGTTCGGGAGTCAGCTCTTGGGACATAAGTACACACTCTGGGTGAGGCGCCGATTCTAGCTTCTAAAAGTTGGATCCGACACCTTGGACGGTCCGATCACTGAAGTTTCATCCAATCGCTGGCGGATCACCGCATGTCCATCCGTCGCGCCGTGGCCCTGCGCAACACGCTATACTCCCGCTCTTTTTTCCGGAGCGACGACATGTCCCTGCCTAGCCTGCGCCTCAAAGCCAATGCCGACCGTCGTCTGCGCAACGGTCATTTGTGGGTCTACAGCAACGAAATCGATGTAGCCGCCACGCCTTTGCACGGTTTCAAGGCCGGCGACCAGGCGATCCTCGAAGCCGCCGGCGGCAAGCCGTTGGGCATTGTTGCCATGAGCCCGAACAACCTGATCTGCGCCCGCCTGCTGTCGCGCGACATCAAGTTGCCGCTCGACAAATCGCTGCTGGTGCATCGCCTGAACGTGGCCTTGTCGCTGCGTGACCGCTTGTTCGACAAGCCATTCTATCGCCTGGTCTACGGTGATTCCGATCTGCTGCCGGGCCTGGTGGTTGACCGTTTCGGTGACATCCTGGTGGTGCAGATCGCTTCGGCGACCATGGAAGCCCACAAAGACGACGTGATCGCGGCGCTGACCCAAGTGCTCAAGCCAAGCGGCATTCTGTTCAAGAACGACTCCGCTGCCCGTGACGCCGAAGGCCTCAACCGCTACGTCGAAACTGTCTTCGGCCTGGTGCCGGAGTGGGTCGCGCTGGAAGAGAATGGCGTGAAATTCGAAGCTCCGGTCATCCAGGGTCAGAAAACCGGCTGGTTCTACGACCACCGCATGAACCGCGCGCGCCTGGCGCCATACGCCAAAGGCAAACGCGTGCTTGACCTCTACAGCTATATCGGCGGTTGGGGCGTGCAAGCCGCGGCATTCGGTGCCAGTGAAGTGTTCTGCGTCGACGCCTCGGCCTTCGCCCTCGATGGCGTCGAGCGCAACGCCGCATTGAACGGTTTCGCCGAGAAAATGACCTGCATCGAAGGCGACGTGTTTGAAGCGCTCAAAGAGCTGAAAGCCAGCGAGGAACGCTTCGACGTGATCGTCGCCGACCCGCCGGCGTTCATCAAACGCAAGAAAGACATGAAAAACGGCGAAGGCGCCTACCGCCGCCTGAACGAGCAAGCCATGCGCCTGCTCAGCAAGGACGGCATCCTGGTCAGCGCATCCTGCTCGATGCACCTGCCGGAAGACGACCTGCAGAACATTCTCTTGACCAGCGCCCGTCACCTGGACCGCAACATCCAAATGCTCGAACGCGGCGGCCAGGGCCCGGATCATCCGGTTCACCCAGCCATCGCTGAAACCCGCTACATCAAGAGCATTACCTGCCGGTTGCTGCCGAATAGCTGAGTAATCCCCTGTAGGAGCGAGCCTGCTCGCGATGGTCGTCAACGATAACGCGGGGAGCCTGATACCCCGCGACGTTCCCGGATTCATCGCGAGCAAGTTCGCTCCTACAGATGTTTCAGAAATCGCCCACGTTCCCCTGCATTGACTTGCTTCTTCATCAAATCAATCCTCGTCTACCCCTCACGGAACGAGCGCACTGATTGATGAACCTCGCCACAAACACCCGTGAAAAACCGCTGATCATCTTGTTGCTGATGACCATGATGCTGTTGAGCGTGTTCCCATTGGACGTGGTCCTCCCCTCCTTTCCAGATCTCTCGGGATACTTCCGGATTTCACCACCTGACGCGGCCCTGTCCGTCAGCGTGTTCGCCGTCAGCCTGGCACTCTCCATCCTGCTGGTTGGTCCACTCTCGGACATGTGGGGCCGCAAGAAGCTGTTGTTGGCCGGTATTGCTCTGGCAACAATTGGAGCGGCTGGGTGCGCAGTTTCCAGCGAGTACCAGTGGTTTCTGGGTTTCCGGGTGATCCAGGCGATCGGTTGCGGATCCTTTTCGCTGGCCCAGTCGCTGGTACAGGACTTGTTTGTGGGCCGTGAACGGGAGCGACTCCGGATATGGATGGTGACTGCGGGCGGTGTTTTCATTTCCATATCGCCGCTGCTGGGGACCTGGCTGCAATTGGAGTTTGGCTGGCAGGGCAGCTTTTGGGTGTTTATTACACTGGCAACGATTGTCTGGCTGAGCGCTTGCCGGCTGCTCAAGAAAGCACCACCGATACGTACGCCAGCGCATGGCGGAGTTCTCAGTGCTTATTGGCGAGTCTGTTCGGATGCAAGGTTCATGGGTTACTGGCTGATTTCGGCCCTGGCCTTCGCCTGCCATTTTTCGTTCATCGTCAATTCACCCATCATTTTCATGGAGCAACTGGCACTCTCACCCTATGAATTTGCCTGGACGTTGCTGTTGTATGGTGTCGCTTATGTTTTCGGCGGCGTGGTCGCCAGCGTCCTGCATCGATACCTGCACGCTAACACCCAGATCAATATTGGCCTGGGGCTGATCGCAACTTCAGGCCTGCTGATGCTGTGGCTGACTCGGCAATTTGGTCTCTCTGCCACCACAGTGCTGTTATCCATGCTTATTTGTACGATCGGCACAACCATAACCAGACCTGTCGTCAACTCCATGGCAATGAACATCCACCCGCAATACGCCGGCACTTCTACCTCGGTCGGTGGTGTGCTGATGTTCCTCAGCGGCGGCGTGGCCAGCGCATTGATCAGCGTGGTACCCGAGGGTCTGATCAGCACCCTGGCCCTTTGCTTTTTGGCATTAAGCCTCGCAGGCCTTGGACTCAATGCGTTGATCTTTCAACGTGATAAACAGACGCTCAATGTCGGCTGACACCTGCCAGTCGTCATTCCACAGGCCTGGTCAACACGGGATCAACGCTTCCCGGCATTCCCTCCAGCCGCCAGCCGTGTAGAATCGCGACATTCATCGCCAGTCATCCCCGGCGGGTTTATGAGCTCAAGCTGAAGCGCGCGGCGATCCCGCAAAGTTATCGGCAACTTCCGGACACACGGCCATTTCTGAGTGTTCCAGACGTCACTAGAAGCTCACTTCCCTTTTGATACCTGATTAGCCGCCCGGAGTGCTTCATGCCTGATTACCGCTCGAAAACATCCACCCACGGCCGCAACATGGCCGGTGCCCGCGCTCTGTGGCGCGCCACGGGGATGAAAGATGACGACTTCAAGAAGCCGATCATCGCCATTGCCAACTCGTTCACCCAGTTCGTACCGGGCCACGTGCACCTGAAAGATCTGGGTCAATTGGTCGCCCGCGAAATCGAACGTGCTGGCGGCGTGGCAAAAGAATTCAACACCATCGCGGTCGACGACGGCATCGCCATGGGCCACGACGGCATGCTGTATTCGCTGCCGAGCCGCGAGATCATCGCCGACTCCGTCGAGTACATGGTCAACGCCCACTGTGCCGACGCCATCGTTTGCATCTCGAACTGCGACAAGATCACCCCTGGCATGCTGATGGCGTCCCTGCGCCTGAACATTCCGGTGATCTTCGTCTCCGGCGGTCCGATGGAAGCCGGCAAGACCAAACTCGCCTCCCACGGCCTCGACCTGGTCGATGCCATGGTGATCGCCGCCGACTCCAGCGCTTCTGACGAGAAAGTCGCCGAGTACGAGCGCAGCGCCTGCCCGACCTGCGGTTCGTGCTCCGGCATGTTCACCGCCAACTCGATGAACTGCCTGGTCGAAGCCCTGGGCCTGGCATTGCCGGGCAACGGTTCGACCCTGGCCACCCACAGCGACCGCGAGCAGTTGTTCCTGCAAGCTGGCCGCACCATCGTCGAGCTGTGCAAGCGTTACTACGGCGAGAACGACGAGTCTGTGCTGCCGCGCAACATCGCCAACTTCCAGGCGTTCGAGAACGCCATGACCCTGGACATCGCCATGGGCGGTTCCACCAACACCATCCTGCACTTGCTGGCCGCGGCGCAGGAGGCCGAGATCGATTTCGACCTGCGCGACATCGACCGCCTTTCCCGTCACGTGCCGCAGCTGTGCAAGGTTGCGCCGAACATCCAGAAGTACCACATGGAAGATGTGCACCGTGCCGGCGGGATCTTCAGCATCCTCGGTTCGCTGGCCCGTGGCGGCTTGCTGCACACTCAGCTGCCGACCGTGCACAGCCGCAGCATGGAAGAGGCCATCGCCAAGTGGGACATCACCCAGACCAACGACGAAGCCGTGCACCACTTCTTCAAGGCCGGTCCGGCGGGCATCCCGACGCAAACCGCGTTCAGCCAGTCGACCCGTTGGGAAACCCTGGACGACGACCGTGAAAACGGCTGCATCCGCAGTGTCGAGCACGCGTATTCGAAAGAAGGCGGCCTGGCCGTGCTGTACGGCAACATCGCGCTGGATGGCTGCGTGGTGAAAACCGCTGGCGTCGACGAGTCGATCCACGTGTTCGAAGGCAACGCCAAGATCTTTGAAAGCCAGGACAGCGCCGTGCGCGGCATCCTCGCCGACGAAGTGAAGGAAGGCGACATCGTCATCATTCGCTACGAAGGCCCGAAAGGCGGCCCGGGCATGCAGGAAATGCTCTACCCGACGTCGTACCTGAAATCCAAAGGCCTGGGCAAAGCCTGCGCCCTGCTCACCGACGGCCGTTTCTCCGGCGGTACGTCCGGCCTGTCCATCGGCCACGCTTCGCCTGAAGCGGCTGCCGGCGGCGCCATCGGCCTGGTGCAGGATGGCGACAAGGTGCTGATCGACATTCCAAACCGCTCGATCAACCTGTTGGTCAGCGACGAAGAACTGGCTGCGCGCCGGGTCGAGCAGGACAAGAAAGGCTGGAAACCAGTGGAAAAACGTCCACGCAAGGTGACCACCGCACTGAAAGCCTACGCCCTGCTGGCCACCAGCGCCGACAAGGGTGCTGTGCGCAACAAGGCAATGCTTGATGGGCTGTAAGGCTTAACCGTCGAACATGAAAATGCCCCGCCACAGTGCGGGGCATTTTTTTGACCACAATTGATCGTTCCCACGCTCCCGCGTGGGACTGTCTAAAAGGACGCTCCGCGTCCCGACGCGGAGCGTCACTGGCTGCATTCCCACGCAGAGCGTGGGAACGATCAACACTGTACCCGTGGCGAGGGAGCTCGTCGGATCGCCGCACCGTCCTGCTGGGCTGCGCAGCAGCCCTTTTTAGGGCCGCTTCGCGCCCCAGCGGGAGCAAGCTCCCTCGCCACAGGATGCTAACGTTCTCTCATCACAGGTAAGCCAAACGGTCTTACTGAATCTCTTGCGGGGTGACGATCACCCAGTTCTTGTCCGCCGTCACCGGCAACCCTTCCTTGGCTTGGGCCGCAGCGTTTTTGGCCATCATGCCCTGGATCTGGGTCATGTATTTGTCTTTGCGGTTGACCCACAAATGTATCCCGCCCTTGGCCACATCGACGCTGTGGAACAGCATGAAACCATCGCTGGTCGGTGTATCGCCGCCCACCAGCACCGGTTTTTTCCATTCATCGATATAGGTCAGGATTGCCGCCTGCTTACCCGCCATCCAGGTCGCCGGGGTCCACAGGTACGGAGTCAGTTCGAGACCAAGATTCGCCTTTTCATCATATTTGCCGGCGGTGATCTGTTTGCGAGCAGTGGTCAGTTCGCCGGTCTTGGGATCCTTGAGCAGCAGCGACACACCGATCACGTTTTGCGGTTTGACGTTGTAGCCATATTTCGGATCGGCCGCGACCATGCGCACCAATTCTTCGGAGGCGGCGGTCATCACGTAGACCTCGATGCCGTTCTCCATCAGCTTGTTGTACAGCTCTTGCTGGCCAGTGAAAATTTTCGGCGGATTGACGTCGAGCTTCTTGACCACATCGCCTTCGTAATAAGTCGCCGGTACCGGTTTGCCGGACGCCATCATTTCGTCGACGTAGCCCTTGAGCTCCTCAAGCGTGAAACCCGAGAACACCTGGGCGACCCATGGATAACAAACCATGTCGTCGAGTTCGCAGAGGCGGTAGTAGTAGCTGAACAGGCTTTCCTGGTGGTCGGCGGTGTCCTTGAACGGCATCAGCTTCAGGGAGGGATCGAGTTTGTCGCGGGTGATCAGGCCCTTGTTCTCCATGAACGGCAGCAACGACTCTTCGAGGTCGTAGCGGTAACTGGTGTTGTCCATGTCGAACACCGCGTAGTTACCCTTGTTGGCGTTGGCCGCAATCATGGCGTCCAGTGCCTTGGCCTGATCGGCGGGCCAGTGCTTCAGATCCGTCGCAAATACCTGGCCGGCAAGACCTGCACACAGTGCGGCTGCCAGAAATTTCGATGCAAACTTCATTGGCGTCACTCCCTGAATGAAAGACATCGACGCTAACAAATAAGTGTGACGGTCCTCGTCTGCCAGCGACCGCTAGCGTACCCATCGCGTCAGCTGCATCTCCGAGAACGACACACGCTTATTCCAAAAACGACAGTTTCAAGACGTTTTTCGTATTAATTCTTTAGAATTCAAGCTGTTAGGCTTCCCGGTTCGCAGCTGCCCCGGAAGGCAGTTGGCACATGTCTAATGGGAGTTCCAATGAATCTGCCGCTGATTCTCAACCTGCTGGTGTTCCTCGCCCTGCTCTTTGGCCTGGCACAAACCCGCCACACGCCGTGGAGCCTGGCAAAAAAAGTCCTGCTCGCGCTGGTTCTGGGTGTGGTGTTCGGTGTCGCGCTGCATACCGTTTATGGCGCCGGCAACCCGGTGCTGAAAGCCTCGATCGGCTGGTTCGATCTGGTGGGTAACGGTTACGTGCAATTGCTGCAGATGATCGTGATCCCGTTGGTGTTCGCCTCGATCCTCAGCGCCGTGGCTCGTCTGCACAACGCTTCATCGCTGGGCAAGATCAGCTTCATGACCATCGGCACGCTGCTGTTCACCACCGCCATCGCGGCACTGATCGGTATCGGCCTGACCAACCTGTTCGGTCTGACCGCCGAAGGTCTGGTGGCCGGCACCCAGGAAATGGCCCGCCTGCAAACCATTCAGACCGACTACGCGGGCAAGGTTGCCGACCTGAATGTGCCGCAGCTGTTGCTGTCGTTCATTCCGCAAAACCCGTTCGCCGACCTGGCGCGCGCCAAGCCGACCTCAATCATCAGCGTAGTGATTTTCGCTGCGTTCCTTGGAGTCGCAGCGCTGCAACTGCTCAAGGATGATGTCGAAAAAGGTCAGAAAGTGATCAACGCCATCGACACCCTGCAAGCCTGGGTGATGCGTCTGGTGCGCCTGGTGATGAAACTGACGCCCTACGGCGTGCTGGCACTGATGACCAAAGTGGTGGCCGGTTCCAACTTGCAGGACATCATCAAGCTCGGCAGTTTTGTCGTGGTTTCCTACATTGGCCTTGGTCTGATGTTTGTGGTTCACGGCGTGCTGGTGTCGGCTGCCGGGATCAATCCGCTGCGCTTCTTCCGCAAGATCTGGCCGGTGCTGACGTTTGCCTTCACCAGCCGTTCCAGCGCCGCCACAATCCCGTTGAGTATCGAAGCGCAGACCAGCCGCCTGGGCATTCCACAATCGATCGCCAGTTTCGCCGCTTCGTTCGGCGCGACCATCGGCCAGAACGGTTGCGCCGGTCTGTACCCGGCGATGTTGGCGGTGATGGTGGCGCCGACCGTAGGCATCAACCCGCTCGATCCGCTGTGGATCGCAACACTGGTGGCGATTGTGACGCTGAGTTCGGCCGGTGTGGCGGGCGTGGGTGGCGGTGCGACGTTCGCCGCGCTGATCGTGTTGCCGGCGATGGGCTTGCCGGTGTCACTGGTGGCGTTGCTGATTTCGGTCGAGCCGCTGATTGATATGGGGCGCACGGCGTTGAACGTCAGTGGTTCGATGACGGCCGGTGCGATAACCAGCCAGATGATGCAGCAGACCGATAAACGAGTGCTGGATGCGGATGAGCATTCGGAGCTGGCGCACGCTTAAATTTTTCAGCGCCTGATCTGGCCCCATCGCTGGCAAGCCAGCTCCCACAGGGATCTATGGTGTTCACGCAACAAGTGATTCACCTTGGACACTGTGGGAGCTGGCTTGCCAGCGATGCTTTCAAACCTTTTCCCAGACTTCGAAGTTGTACGCTGGCTTACCCTCTACTGCCGGGTTTTCAACGTTGGAAACCAGTGTCCATTCCTTCACATCAAACTCCGGAAACCACGCATCCCCTTCCGGGCTCAGCGCCACGCGCGTCAGGTACAACCGATCGGCCTGCGCCAACCCTTGGGCATACAACTGCGCACCGCCGATCAGCATCAACTCATCGACGCCCTGCTCCTTCGCCCATTCCTCGGCGCGAACCACCGCGGACTCCAGCGATGGATACACCTCGGCGCCTTCGAGCACCAGGTCCGCCTGACGGCTGACCACGATGTTCAAGCGGCCCGGCAACGGGCGACCCAGAGAATCCCAGGTCTTTCGCCCCATGATGATCGGTTTGCCGAGGGTCGTGGCCTTGAAGTATTTGAAGTCCCCCGGCAAGTGCCAGGGCATGCTGTTGTCGACGCCGATCACACGGTTTTCACCGAGGGCTGCGATCAGGCTGAGGGGAAGTGATTTAGTCATGTCGGCGAGGATACCAGAGCCTCGCTTTCGCCGATAAGCGCCACAACGGTTATGCTCACAGCTCATTTGAGCGACGGGATGCCGCGTGACTGAACTGAATAACCTCTGGCTGACAGAAACCATCCGCCTGCGTGAAGAACACGCCGGCCCCCTGGAAGATCTGGAAGCCAACCGACTGGCCCGCAGCGCCGGGGGCGATTTGCCGTCGCGCATTCAACGCCGCGCCCTGTGGCTGGCGGACCGCGATGGCTTGAGTGCTGCGCTCAAGCACTGGCTGCAAGGTGCGCGACTGGCGTTGATCGTCCTGGCGCTGCTGGCCGTGGTCACCGGCGCAAGCCTGGCCTTCGCCGCGATGGGCGACGGCCTGCACTCGGTGAATGTGTTCTGGGCCTTGGGCAGCCTGCTCGGGCTCAATCTGATTCTGCTGCTGAGCTGGGCCTTGGGCCTGGCGTTTGCCGGCGAACACGGCGCCAGCCTCGGGCGATTGTGGCTGTGGCTGAGCGAAAAACTCGCCCGGGATGCCAAAGCCGCGCAGCTGGCACCGGCCCTGCTGTTGTTGTTGCAACGCCGCAAGCTCAACCGCTGGGCCGTTGGTGTGCTGGTCAATGGCTTGTGGTTGCTGGCGATGCTCAGCGCGCTGGTGATCCTGCTGACGTTGATGGCGACCCGACGCTACGGTTTCGTCTGGGAAACCACCATCCTCAGCGCCGACACGTTTATTGCCGTGACCCAGGCTCTCGGCGCGCTGCCGGCCCTGCTCGGCTTCAGCGTGCCCACCGAGGAAATGATCCGCGCCAGTGGCGACGCCGCACTCAACATCGAAAGTGCCCGACAAGCCTGGGCCGCGTGGCTGGCAGGCGTATTGCTGGTGTACGGCGTGATACCGCGAATGTTGCTGGCGCTGTTTTGCCTGTGGCGCTGGAAAACCGGTCAAGCGATGTTGCGCCTGGATTTGAACCTGCCCGGCTACGCGCAGCTACGCGAGCGACTGATGCCCACCAGCGAACGTCTGGGCATCAGCGATGCGGCGCCTGAGCAACTGCATCGGGTCGAGAGCGGCGTCAGTGAACAGCAAAGCGACGGTGCGCTGTTGGTCGCCATCGAACTGGACAACGAGCGCCCCTGGCCGCCGCAACTGCCGAACAACGTGAGCAACGCCGGGATTCTCGACAGCCGCGAATCCCGGCACAAACTGCTCGAACAACTCAGTCGCTTCCCTCCGGCGCGCCTGGCCATCGCCTGCGATCCACGGCGTTCGCCGGATCGCGGCAGCCTGGCGCTGATCGCCGAACTGGCTCGCAACGCCAGCGCCACCCGCGTCTGGTTGCTGCAAGCGCCGCACGGAGAAGCGCTGGATGCCGAACGCCTTGGCGACTGGCATACGGCGCTGCAACAGCTGGAGCTGCCGTTCGCCGATTGTGCACCGTTGAACTGGCTGGAGACGGGTCATGACTGAAGCACGCAAGCAGCCCCTGAAACTCGCAGTCGTCGGCCACACCAACGTCGGCAAAACCTCGCTGTTGCGCACCCTCACCCGCGATGTCGGTTTCGGTGAAGTGTCCCACCGTCCCAGCACCACACGGCATGTCGAAGGCGCGCGATTGTCGGTGGACGGCGAACCGCTGCTCGATCTCTACGACACACCCGGCCTGGAAGATGCCATCGCCCTGCTCGACTACCTTGAACGTCTCGAGCGACCTGGTGAACGGTTGGACGGTCCGGCCCGCCTGGCGCGCTTCCTCGATGGCAGCGAAGCCCGGCAGCGTTTTGAACAAGAGGCCAAGGTCTTGCGCCAGTTATTGGCCTCCGATGCCGGTCTCTATGTGATCGATGCTCGGGAACCGGTGCTGGCCAAGTATCGCGATGAGCTGGAAGTGCTGGCCGGTTGCGGCAAACCGTTGCTGCCGGTGTTGAATTTCGTCAGCAGCGCCAACCATCGCGAACCGGCGTGGCGTGAAGCGCTGGCGCGGTTGGGATTGCACGCACTGGTGCGCTTCGACAGCGTCGCACCGCCAGAGGATGGCGAGCGCCGACTCTATGAAAGCCTCGCCCTGCTGCTCGAAGCCGCGCGGCCGCAACTGGAACGCTTGATCGCCGACCAGCAAGCCCAACGCCGGGCGCGCGAGCAAAGTGCGACGCGGCTGATTGCCGAATTATTGATCGATTGCGCGGCATGCCGGCGCAGCGTGGTCAGTGATGCCGAACAGGAACAGCAAGCCATCGGCGAACTGCGTAAAGCGGTGCGCCAGCGCGAGCAACGCTGCGTCGAGTCCCTGCTCAAGCTTTATGCCTTCCGCCCGCAGGACGCCGCTGCCAGCGATTTGCCGCTGCTCGATGGCCGCTGGGGCGATGACCTGTTCAACCCCGAAACCCTCAAGCAATTGGGTGTGCGGGTCGGTGGCGGCATCGCCGCAGGTGCCGCCGCCGGAGCGGGCGTCGACCTGCTGGTCGGCGGCATCACCCTCGGCGCCGCCGCGCTGGCCGGCGCCATCGCCGGCGGCGCCCTGCAAACCGCGCGCAGCTATGGCAGCCGCTTGCTGGGCAAGCTCAAGGGCCAGCGTGAGCTGACGGTCGATGACAACGTGTTGCGACTGTTGGCCCTGCGGCAACGACAACTGCTGCAAGCACTCAATGCCCGCGGACATGCGGCGATGGACAGCATCCAGGTGGCAACGCCTCAGGACAAGACCTGGCGCGAGGGCAAACTGCCCGAGGCCCTGAACAAGGCACGGGCGCATCCGCAATGGTCGTCACTCAATGCGCATGCGAAGTTGAATCAGGCGGAACGGCAGGAGCAGGTTGAGGTGTTGGCGCAACAGCTTTAGCGGCCGGGACAATTATGGTGTCTGGAGTGACGCGTTTTTAACATTGATCACTGCCAACCCAGCTTCAGGTATTCCCGCACCAACGCATTGACCCGCGTCCGATCCGTACGATTGGCACGGCCGTCGTTGTCCACATCAGTGCACAGCACAATCTCGAAAGCTCCATCGTTGTCGAGGTCATGAACAGCAGCCTTGTAGACGATGTTGGGGCCTTCATGGAAATGCAGCCGCACCGATTCCGGCGTTGCATTGCCGGTCGGGCTCAGCGAAAACATGCGCAGATGCCGTTCCTCACCCTCACCGGTGTTGAACCATCTGCACTTGAAGTAATGAGAGCCAAAGTTTTTCAGCCGCAGAACTTCATTGTCCGAGGCTTCACGCAGCAATTGTTCATCTTCAAAAAACAGCAACCGCAGCGTATCTGCGTCCCCGTTTCCACTTCGATCCTGTGCAATCACTTTCAAATAACGCATACATGTTCTTCCTTGTGAAAGGCTCAGCTTGAGCGCTGCCAACAAGGTGAACCATGCATGTTTTTCTCAATCAGTCGTCAGATTGCTCAGCAAATCTCGCGGGACAAAACCGCGACCGCCTTGCGCTTCAACACGCCCAGGTCCATCACCGGCACATGCATCTGTTTCGCCATTTCATCCCAATGGCGCATGCGCAAGCTCACGGCGCACAACGGGTCCTGCTCGAATGCATCGGCTTCGGTTTCAGTCATCACCCCACCCTGATATCCCAGGGTCCGGCGACTGGCTTCGCTCAAGCGCTCGTAGTACCCGGGCTCCCTCAATGTCAGATATCGCTTGGCCTGGACGTGATACTCCACCAGCCGTGCCATGCGCTCACTGAAGCCCGCCCGACGCAAATAGTCAGCGCCCAGCCGCTCATGGCTGACCACACCGAAGCCGTCCATGTTCTCGGTGCTTTCGCCGCAAATATGCCCGATGTCATGGAAGAACGCGGCGAGCACCACTTCATCATCGAAACCTTCGGCCATCGCCAGCTCGGCGGCCTGGGACATGTGCTCGATCTGCGACACCGGCTCGCCGATGTAATCGTCGGTGCCGAAGCGTTCGTACAGCCCGAATACCTCAGTAATCACCTGCTCGTTGCGGCCCATCGGAAATTCCCCCATCAGTGAAGTTTGTGGTGAAGGGTAGACCGCTATCGCTGCGATGCGGCGACCCGACAAGCCAGCTCCCACAGGGTTCACGGTGGGGCTTGCCAGCGATGGCAGCCTGACAACCGACCCATCTCTTTTGGATGTACCCAATCCAATGGTAGGAGCGAGCCTGCTCGCGATGGCGGCTTCACTTCAACAGGTGTGTTGACTGTTCTACCGCTATCGCGAGCAAGCTCACTCCTACAGGGGATCTTCAGTGGTTGGAAATCCCGATCACACCGGGAACCACTGTGGGAGCTGGCTTGCCAGCGATGAGGCCCTGTCAGCCGATGAAGATCTTACTTGGCCGCCACTTTCTCCGACTTGCCGTCATAGCGCTTGCGCCATTCACTCAGGATCTGGTCGCGGTTCTTCGAAGCCCAGGCAAAGTCGTTCTTGATCAAGCGCTGTTCGTAGTCGGCTGGCAATTCGGTCTGCGGCTTGGCAATGCCCGGCTGCGCAAGCACCGCGAAGTTCTCCTTGTAGAGCTCCATTGCCTCAGGGCTTGCCGAGAAGTCAGCGAGTTTTTTCGCCGCTTCTTCGTGGGCAGTGCCTTTGATTACCGCCGTCGCTTCGATCTCCCAGCCCAGGCCTTCTTTCGGCAGGATGATGTCCAGCGGTGCGCCCTGGCGCTTCAACTGAACAGCCGGGTATTCGAAGGAAATACCAATCGGAAACTCACCCGCCGCCGCCAGTTTGCAAGGCTTGGAACCGGAGTGAACGTACTGGCCGATGTTCTGGTGCAGGCCGTCCATGTACGCCCAGCCCTGCTTCTCGCCGAAGGTTTGCAGCCAAGCGCTGACGTCGAGGAAACCGGTGCCGGACGACGCCGGGTTTGGCATGACGATCTTGCCTTTGTACTCAGGCTTGGTCAGGTCCTGCCAGCTCACAGGCTTGGTCAGGCCCTGCTTCTCGGCTTCGACGGTGTTGAAGCAAATGGTCGCCGCCCACACGTCCATACCGACCCAGGCCGGCGGGTTGGCGGCGTCGCGGTAGTTGCCGCCGATCTTGCCCAGGTCTTTCGGCGCGTAGCTTTGCAGCATGCCTTGCTGATCGAGGATCGCCAGGCTTGAAGCGGCCAGGCCCCAGACGGCGTCGGCCTGCGGGCGGTCTTTTTCTGCCAGCAGCTTGGCGGTGATGATCCCGGTGGAGTCACGCACCCACTTGATTCCGACGTCCGGGTTGGCTTTTTCGAAGGCTTGCTTATAAGTCTTCAGTTGTTCGGCTTCGAGGGCGGTGTACACCGTCAACTCGGTTTTCGCCGCAAAGGCGTTCAGGCTGAAAGCGGTGAGGACAGCAGCGGCCAGGGCCATAGGCTTGAACATGATCTTTTCCTGTTTTTGAGTTGAGGGGTTGTACGGTTTCAATGGCCGGGCGCGGTCTGCCGCCAGGCCTGTGAGCGGCGCAGCAAACCGCGCGAAGCCCAGGCCAGCAGCAGGGAAACGCCCGCCGAAGTGAACAGAATCAGGGTCGACATCGCCGCCGCGCCGCCGACGTTGCCGGCGTCGTCCATGTTCAGTACCGCCACTGCCGCGAGAATGGTGTCGGGGCTGTAGAGGAAGATCGCCGCCGAGACGGTGGTCATGGCCGAGACGAACAGGTAGCGCACGATGTCCAGCAGCGCCGGCAGACAAATCGGCACGGTCACGCGCCAGTAGTGGCGGTACAGCGGTGCCTTGAGCGACAGCGCGGCGGCTTCGAACTCGCCATCGAGTTGGCGCAGCGCGGTGGTGGCGGTCATTTGCGCAGTGGTCAAATAGTGAGCAATGGTGCAAACCACCAGCAAGGTCATGGTCCCGTAGAGCACATGCAGCGGGTTGCCGGTGAGGTTGAAGAAGAAGACGTAACCCAATCCGAGTACCAGACCCGGCACCGCCATCGGTACGAAACTGAGCATGCGCAGTGTCATATTCAAGCCGCGCTGGCCTTTGGTTTTTTCCATCAGATAGGCGCCGGTGAAGATCAGGACGCTACCGATCAGCGCGGTACACAAAGCCATCTTCACGCTGTTGCCGTACGCCAGCCAGCCACCGCCCGCGGTGTCATTGAACTGGTAATGGTTGAGCGACAGCGACAGGTTGTAAGGCCAGAATTTCACCAGCGAAGAGAACACCGCCATGCCGAACACCAGCAGCAATGTGGCGCAGATCAGCAGCACGACGGCCAGATAGCAGCTGTCGCGCAGCGTCGACGGCAAAGGCTTGAATACTTGGGCGCGACCGCTCATTGAATCGCCATGACGCCGACGCAACCAGGCATCGACCGCGAAGCTGAACAGCGCCGGCAGCAACAGGACCATGCCGATCAGCGCACCGCGACCGAATTGCTGTTGGCCAACCACGGCTTTGTAGGCTTCCAGCGCCAGTACCTGATAGTCGCCACCGACCACCACGGGCACACCGAAGTCGGTGATGGTCAGGGTGAACACCAGGCAGAACGCGGCGAAAACCGCCTGACGGGTCGCCGGCCAGGTGATGCTGCGAAACGCCTTTGCGGGACTGGCGCCCATGCTGGAAGCCGCATCGAACAGTCGCGCATCCGCCAGGGACAAGGCCGACAGCAGGATCATCAATGCGTGCGGGAAGGTGTAGATCACCTCACCCAGAACGATGCCCCAGAAGCCATAGATGTTGTCCGAGAGCAGGCCGCGCAACATACCCTGATTGCCGAACAGATAAACCAGGGCGATGCCGGGCAACATCGAAGGCGCCATCAATGGCAGCAACGAGATGCCGCGCCAGAGGCCTTTACCGGGAATCAATGTGCGTTGCAGCGCGTAGGCAAAGAGGTAGGCCAGCGGTACGACGATGGAGGCGACGCTGAGGGAAACCTTCAGGCTGTTACCGAGCAACCAGTGGAAGTTGTCGCTGGTCACCAGTTCTTGCGCAGCGAGCCAGCCACCGCCCTGCCCGGCCTCCGCGCTGAAACCACGCCAGAAGATCGCCAGCAACGGCATCAACACCGCAACGCCGAGCAACCCCAACAAGAGGACCTTGCCGCCAACCACGAAGATGCGGTCGCCCAGCTCGGCACGGGAAATCTGCCGAACCTGCTTGTGGGGCAGCGGCAGCGCGATGTTCACGCTCATCAGGCAAACACCTGCAGGCTGCGCGGCGGCAAGGCAACCATGATCTGCTGCGCGCCAAGACGTGGCATGGCTTCCGGTGCCAGCTCAGCCAACAAAGCGTGGCCCGGCAGGTGATCGAGTTCGAAGCTCATGCGGCAGCGGTTGCCAAGGAAGGTGATTTCGCGAACCTTGGCCGGGAACAGGTTTTCCTCGTGTACCAGCGGGTTGACGTTGATCGCTTCCGGGCGGCAAAACAAACGCCCCGACGTAGTCTTGGCGCTGTCATCGGCCAGACGCAGGTTCATGGCGCCAACCCGAGCGTGGCTGTCACTGCTGCGCTGAAACGGCAGCCAGTTGCCCTGACCGACGAACTCCGCCACGAACGGCGTGGCCGGGCGGTTGTAGATTTCCTGCGGCGTGGCGTACTGCTCGACCTTGCCGTTGCTCATCACGGCGATACGGTCGGCCATCAGCATGGCCTCGTCCTGATTGTGGGTCACCATCAGGGTGGTGATGCCGAGGCTGCGTTGCAGTTGGCGCAGCTCAGTGCACAGGTGCTCACGGACCCGGGCGTCGAGGGCCGACATCGGTTCGTCGAGCAGCAACAACGAAGGTGCCGGGGCCAGGGCGCGGGCCAGGGCGACGCGTTGCTGCTGGCCGCCGGACAATTGCCCCGGATATTTTTTCTCGCTGCCGCTCAGGCCGACCAGCTCCAGCATCTGCCCGACGCGCTGCCGCACTTGATCGCGGCCGCTGCCGGTCAGGCCGTAGGCAATGTTCGCTTCAACGGTGAGATTGGGGAACAGTGCGTAGGACTGGAACAGAATGCCGTAGTCCCGCGCTTGAGGTGCCAGGTGGGAAACGTCACGCTCGCCGAGATACAACTCGCCGCTGTCCTGCTTTTCCAGACCGGCAATGCAACGCAACAGGGTGGTTTTGCCGCAACCCGAAGGACCGAGCAGGCACACCAGCTCGCCTGCCGCCACGTCGAGAGACACGCTGTCCAGCGCGGTGAACGCACCAAAGCGTTTCTGTGCGCCGCGCACCTTCATCGGTACGCCGGGGTTGGTCAGGGCAGTGGCGATCAAATTGTTCATGGACGGACCTCATCTGGCAGATGAAAGCCATCCTAGGGTTGTAATGAGTCCGTCATATGGCAGCCAGGCAAAAACTGCCGATAGTGGTATTCGGGAATTTGGGGTTATTGGACAAGGACTAACTTGTGCCGATCGTTCCCACGCTCTGCGTGGGAATGCCTCAACGGACGCTCCGCGTTCGGCTT